>NZ_JBFAOF010000023.1:0-24790 GCF_040675125.1 Spirillospora sp. NPDC049652
CCACCTTAAGTAATCGAAATATTACTTGCTGCGCCGACGCCTTCGTGATCATCTGGGCTTGTCCCTACGCCCGGAATCTCCGCTGTGGAGCCCTGGGCGTCACCACAGCGGCCGGGAGTGTTCGATGCCCCTTGACGAGGCATCAGCAGTGACCGAAAGCTCCCGGCCACCCCCGGGGGCGGGGACCGCGCGGGACCGGCGCCGCGGGACATCGCGCGTGCTGAAGCCGGCCCAGGAGGGGCAGGCCGCAGCAAACAGCAGCAGCATTCCGGTCGAAGACCGGCACGCCGCGCGGCGCGCGGCCGCGCCGTGCAGGCGGCCGGGTGGCCGTCCAGGAGACCTACATCCAAGGGAAGGGCGTTCCATGCGTCGCGCACTGATCGTCGTTGATGTGCAGAAGGACTTCTGCGAGGGCGGCAGCGTTCCGGTGAAAGGGGGCGCGGACCGGGCCGCGGCGATCGCCGAACTGGTCCGGCGCACCCACAAGCACGCCGGGAAACAACCCGGCAAGCAGGTCGGCAAGCACGTGGGGAAGCACGCCGGCAAGCAGTACGCCTTCGTGGTGGCCACCCGCGACCACCACATCGACCCGGGTTCCCACTTCTCCAGCACCCCCGACTTCCGGGACTCCTTCCCCGTGCATTGCGTCGCCGGCGGCCAAGGGGGCGAGTTCCACCCCGACTTCGCGCCCGCCGTCGACTCCGGGCACATCGACGAGGTCTTCTTCAAGGGCGCGCACTCGGCCTCCAAGAGCGGCTTCGAGGGCTTTGCCTCCGACGGCACGCCCCTGTCGGACTGGCTGAAGGCCCGCCAGGTCACCGCCCTGGACGTCGTCGGCATCGCCACCGACCACTGCGTGAAGGCCACCGCGCTGGACGGAGTGCGCGCGGGCTTCGCGGTGCGGGTCCTGCTCGACTACACCGCCGGCGTCGCCGCCGACACCACGCGCACCGCGATCGACGAACTGCGCCAGGCCGGTGTCGAGACCAGCGGCGAACCCGTCGTCATCGCCTGAACCACGCCCCCGCCCGCACTCCTGGCTGCGCTCCCAGGTGTGCTGCGGCTGCCCCGCCGCGGCCTGCGCGTTCGGCGGCCGTGCCGATGCGCACAGGCCGTGCGGTCAGGGCAGGCGGTGAGGTCGCCAGCGGGCGCGGCGGCGCTGCGGTCGGCGACCTGGTTCAGGATTGTCTCCAGGAGAACCAACCTCTCTGCCACGTCTGACTTCGTGCGCGAAGTTGGGGACTCTGAGGGGTATCCGCCATTTGCTGGACACGTCTGTAACGTCTGTTTCTGTGCGATGTTCATATAGAGAGGACAAGCGCGTCTTCGGCTGCTACTTGAAGGAATACCAAACGGAATACGGCGGAAAGAAGTCAAATCCTGTGCTGCTACAAGGGTGCTCTGGCATATGAGCCGTTAGCAAGTGGCGCGACCTGCGCATGTCGAACTCCCGTTGAGTGACCTTGCATGAGAGACTCCAGGCGATTCGTCCAGCGAGCCAGGGGGCTACGTGACCAGCGATACCAGCATCGAGGCGCGGGTAAAGGAAATCGTCGCCGAACAACTCGACCTCACGGGGGAGGTGAACGCCGTAGCCTTGCTCATTGACGACCTCGGAGCCGACGATCTGGCCATGGCTGAGATCATCGAGGCCCTGGAGCAGGAGTACGGCCTGAAGATCCCCGAGGGGGATGCCGAAAACATCCGCACTCTCCACGATGCGATCACATACGTCCAAATGCGAGCACATCGCTAGGGCCTGTCCGATGGATCCATGTGTTGATCCATAGCAGGGCGGCGACCAGGACGATTGCTGCCCGTGCTGCCCGGTAGTTGCGGGACTGGCCACCACCAGTGATGTCACCTAGAGTTGCGATGTGACTTCACAGAGCGGCGGTCCGGGTCGGGGAAATCCGCGGTATCGGCCCGCCGGCCGCGGGCCCCGCAACGACCACCGCAAGACCGCCCAGGGCCTGGCAGCCCTGGCGTTGGCGGCCGCAGCAGCCGTCCCCGCCGCTCTTGCTCCCCCCGCGCCGGCCGTGGCCGCCGCCCGCCCAGATGCGCTCCCTGGCGTCCCGGCCGCCGCCTGCGACCCCGGCAGCGGCTCGCAGACCTTCTACTCCAACGACAAGTGGTCCAAGGGCAACGTGCGCCTGTGCGCCAGCGTGCTCAAGCGCGCCAACGGCGCCCACGCCATCCAGGCCACCTTCAGCGGCGACTTCTTCTACTACTGGGGCGCTGCCTGGTACGAAGAGGGCAAGTGCGTCTTCGGCTGCCACCTGAAGGGCCACTTCTGGCTGAACAAGCCCACCGGCGCCCCCGTCCCCGGCGAGATCAGCGCCACTCTCAAAGGCCGCCACGCCACCGACACCCACACCTTCGACGGCCTGACCAGCGGCCGCTACAAGATCACCGCCGGTGTCACCAAGGAAGGCGGCCACTGGCGCAACGAGGGCCACGCCGACAGCTCCCGCATCACCATGAAGATCCTGAACGTCACCGTCAACATCCCCTGAACCGACACCCCGCGCAAACCGGCCGCCACCCGGCCGTGGTGACCCTGGACGAACAACCCGCACACCGCCCGCCGGGACCCGTAGCCTTACCGCCCTCGCTGCGGTGATGCGGGCGGGGGAGCGTCGCCGGCGACCGGGGGGCGTGCCTCCTTCGCTCCCCGAACGTGTCCCCGGCCGTCAGCTCGGTGATCGAGGGGGTCGGGATTACTGAGTTTTAAAGTGTGGTGTCGTGGTGAGCTGACAGCTGGCGTCGGCTGCGGTATGCCCGGTTGATGAGGTATCCGCAGGGTGGTGGGTTGACCGATGCGCGGCGGGTGTTCCGGGAGGGCGTCCGGATGCAGGCGGCCGAGTTGTTCACCGAAGGCCAGTCCAACGCGGTGATCGCCAAACGGTTGCGGGTGAGCATGCGGTCGGTCCAACGCTGGCGGCGGGCCTGGTGCGGCCAAGGACGGCGAGCATTGTCTTCGGCCGGGTCGCCGGGACGGCCGACGCTGAGCAGGGAGTTGTTCGCGGCGCTGGAGCACGAGTTGGTCAAGGGCCCGGTCGCGCATGGCTGGCCGGACCAGGTCTGGACCCTGGAGCGGATCAAGACGCTGATCGGCCGCCGGTTCCACAAGAGCATGACCCTGTCGGGGATCTCGCAGATGCTGCGGCGCAACGGATGGAGCCACCAGGTCCCCGCCCGCCGCGCCAGCGAACGCGATCCCGCCACGGTGACCGGATGGGTGAAGGACACCTGGCCGCAGGTAAAAGCACCGCGGCGGCGCTCGGGGCATGGCTGGCCTTCGAGGACGAGGCCGGCTTCTCGATGACGCCGCCGACCCGCCGCACCTGGTCCCGCCGCGGACACACCCGGTCATCACGGTCCGCGGCCGCTCCCAACGCCGCATCTCCATCGCCGCACTGTGCTGCTACAAGCCCGGCGAGCGGTCCCGCCTGATCTACCGCCCCAAGCGACATCCCGACCACAAAACCGCCAAGCGGCGCAGCTTCACCTGGCTCGACTACCGCGACCTGCTGATCGCCGCACACGCCCGCCTCGACGGGCCCATCGTGCTGGTCTGGGACAACCTGAACGTGCACCGAGACCGCCGACTGCGGGCCTTCATCGACGCCAGCGACTGGCTGACCGTCATCTACCTGCCGCCCTATGCCCCCGACCTCAACCCGGTCGAGGGCATCTGGTCCCTGCTACGCCGCAGCAGCCAGGCCAACACCCACTTCACCAGCCCCGACCACCTCATGCGCGCCCTGCGCCACGGACTACGCACGATCCAGTACCGCCCCGAACTCATCAACGGATGCCTCATCGCGACCGGCCTACCTCACGACATCCCGCTTTAAAGCTCAGTAACTGGACAGACCCTCGCTGCTCCACGCCTGCGGCGACCAACTCACCGGGCCTCACCAGGGCGTCCATCAGTAGAGATGAGCACGGGCTGCACCAGCAGGATGGGCATCAGCCAGAGCCTTTGCTGTAGGTACCGGTGTTCAGGCTGGCCCGGAAGACCTCGAGCGCGGTTTGGATCGGGACGTAGTACAGGTGCTGTGCTCGTGAGTTGCTGCCCGGTGTGCAGGGGCCGCCGTCAGTGCTTGCGATCAGAAGTCCCATCGCCATCACCGTCGGCTGCTTGTCATCGATGACGAACAACGCGGCTCCCACATCAGCTGGTCCGGCCGCATCCACCCCGGCGGGGGCGACGAGTTCCCGAAGACCGCCGACTCGCCCCTGGCCGAAATCGCAGACGAGGCTCTCCCGTCCGGTCGGAGCGAGCAGACAGTGTGTGAAGTGGGCGGCGCCGGTGATGCATAGGGTGCCGCCGGGAACCACCGTTCCCGGACCCGTGACCTTCTTGCGGAAGGTGTGGGTCTCGGGGCTTCCGTCATAGATCTCGTGGCCACTGGGCGCGGAGATCAAAGCGATTCCTGTGGTCCGGTCCACCTGTTCGACGGTCCCGATCGTTCGGCCAGACGCGGCTGTGGTAGCGGTTTCGCCTGGGCGAACGCAGCGCGCGGCGACCAGAAGAAAGGTCCGCTGCGGATGGGCGGTGTCGTGCACCCCGAAGCCGGTGCTGCAGCCGCCCTTTCCGCTCGTCGGCGAGCGGAACCGGGCGCCTGCGCTGAACGGCGCGGAGTCCATTTCCCGGTCGTATGCACGTGCGGGAGCCGACTCCCATTCCCACCCGCCGGAAGGCTTGGCCCGGCCAAGCCCGATGCCATCAGACTCGGCCGGCCCCGTCCCGTGACCACTCGCGCTGAGCCCACGAACCAGCAGGGTTACCGCTACTGCCGCGCAGGCGAAGGCGCCCGCCAGGGACGCGCGCGACTGGCGAGGCAGCCATCGGTCAAATGACCAGCCAGCCTTACGGCGGGCCGGGTACGCGTTCTCCGTGTCGTCCAGCGATTCCCGTTCGGCGCTTTCCCCTGCGATGCCGGCTGCTGCAACTGCAGGCGGAGCGCTGACTTCCCTGGCCTGTTCGTAATGCCGGGCATCAGCGTTCTCTGCCTTCTCCTGAAGGGCGGGATCCCGCGGCCGTGGAACTTCTCGCACGCCGGCGTTCTCGCCGGATCGGCCGTGGCGCGACGCGAGTTGGTCGGCAACCTCCTGACGGGCGCGTAACCACGCGGCGGGGTCGGCGCCCAGGGCCTGCACGATGCACTCGACCGTGTGCTTGGTGGCGAGACTTTTGCCTCCCAAGGCAGCGCTGACGGTGGACTTGGCGAGCCCCGACCGCTGTGCGACCCAGGTCTGGTTCCGTGCGCCTTGCAGAGCGCGCAAGCGGCGGGCGAACTCCGCGATGGGGTCCTGCCCTTCGATCTCGTTCGCCGGCCGCCCGGGGCCCCTGCCCGCATCCTGGGCATCCGCCATTGTTCGCGCTCCCCTTCATCCCACGCAGGTCATCGCCCTGCCGAACATTCATTGTTCACGGACAGTTCGAGACGCATCCGTAGTTGTGGCGAACAAACTCTTCCGGCACGCAAGGTCTCCTCGTCGCCGGTCCTGGGCCGGCGAGAACACCCCTTCCTTCGAGAGGAGAACCCGTGCGACTCACGCGGGGACACGCCCTTTCCCGGGCCGCGGGCATCGGCCTGGCCGCCCTACTCACCCTCGCCCCGACCGCGGCCCACGCGGACGGAGCCGACCGCGACAACGACTCCCCCAACTTCAGTGGCGGGGCCCGCATCTCCGTCCGGGTGGCGTGGTGGGTGCTTCCCTTCAACGACTGGCGAGGAACCTCTCCGGAGTGCACCACGGGATTCGGGGTGCACAGCAAGGCTGACCCCGGGAAGACGTTCCTGCTCACCGCGGCACACTGCGACGTCACTGGATCGTGGATGACCGATGGCAGCGGAAACTTCTACACCCCCGGTGACAAGCTTGTGGGAGCGATCACCGACAGCCGTGCGCAGACCGACGCCGCGCTCCTCCAAGCCCCCAGCGGTTCCGAGATCTACGACGGCGGAACCGGGGCGGCCACCTTCAAGAAGCGGGTCGTCGGCTCCGCCGTCCCGCCGATCGGAGAGACCGTGTGCCTATCGGGCGCGAAGAGCGGCACCTCCTGCGGGCTGGAGGTCATTGGAACCAATCGGCACGAAACCCTCGGAGGCCACACGTTCGACGGCCTCACCGAACTACGCGCGCCCGCAGGCGCGGTCGTGGCGGGGCCCGGGGACAGCGGCGGTCCGGTCTTCGTCCTCGGCTCTCAGCCCAACACGGTGCTCGCCGTCGGGACCGTGAGCGGCGGGAGCGTGAACAACGACGGGGTACCCGTCGTTGCTGACGACGGGTACCAGCACATCTGGATCGCCCCGGTCCGACCCGCACTGGACGCCTTCGGTGTGGAGTTGAACACCTAACCGGGAAAGCGTCCCTCTTCCCCTCTTCACCGGGCGGGCGGTCCGGTTGCGTGGACTCGCCCCCGCCCGCCGGGTGCCCCGGACCACACAACGGCAGGTCCGAGATGCTCGCCGCCCTCCGGGTGGCACTTCTATGAGCTCGGCACAGTCCCGCCGCTGGGAAGAGGCCGGCAGCATCAGAACTTGCACTCTCCGCTACCAAATCCCCGCTCGGGCTCCGTCGAGAGTGGCGTTGCATCCGTGAGCTGCGGAAGCTAGTCGAGTTAGGTCCCCCGACCGAGTTGGCCCCCTCATGCGGACCGGCTCCAGGAGCGCCTAGACGCCCCCAGCTGCGCCCTTGCATTGGACGAGTTCGAGGGCAATGAGCGTTCACCTCCCCCTTCTGGCGGGGCCGGCATGGTTCGGACCAGGCGGAGCGCCCCTCGGAGGCCGAGCATCAAGGGGCAGCGGGGCCCAGCGGTAGGAAACGTCCGCGATGGCGACGATCGCGGGGCTCCGCTGCCGAGGTTGGTCATGCGTGAGCCAGGAGGTGCGGTCGTGAGTGGCGTTGGAAAGGTGGGTGGATGTGGCTTTCGCAGCGTCCCACTGAGCTTGGTGGCGATGGAAATGGTGCAGGTCACCGATGGCGTCGATGAGGGTCAGCAGTGCGGCTGTGAATGCTGAGAGCAACTGAAGGCCTGGGCCGCCGTTGGCTCGGGCGACCGTCAAGAGGCGGGCGGCGTTGCGGAGGCGTCTTCCGCTGGGCGTGGGGGATGGAATGCGGCCGTGAGGGGCGCGAGCAGCGCGGTCGTAGGCCTCTGCTGCCTGCCGCAGGTGGTCGTTGCCGGTCGCCTCGGCTGCGGAGCGGAGAAGATCGGCGGTGGCCCAGCACGCATCTTGAGCCGCGTAAGGGTTGGTGACGGTGTGGCGGCGCAGCTCGGCGGTGGCGAATGCAGCTGCGCGGGCGACGTCGCAGTAGATTGCACGGCGCTCTTCGGCTGATAGGTCGATCACTGGTGACGGGGCTGACGAACCGCTCCATGCCTCGCACAGGCGTGCCCAGGACAGGTCCGCGGAGAGTCTGCCTCCCGAATACCACGCCGGCTGATTGGGAGCATCGTGGTGGTGAGGGATGGAGACGCCGTATCCAGTGATCAGTGCGGCGTCATAGACGCTGCGCCGGGTTCTGACGAGGAGTCCTGCGTCGTCCAGGTGGGCGAGGAACTCGGCAGCGGTTCGAGACCTGCTGGCTGCCTGGCCGACGGTGGTCCGGAGGTATGCACGAACGGTCCGTTCGTCCAGTCCTCGTCCGGACACCGGCGGACCGGCGGTGGACCAGCGGGTCCGGAGCTTGGGCAGGGTGAGGTCGGCGGCCAGTTTGCCGCCGCTGTACCAGACCGCTGGTCCGGCGGCGGTCCGGTAGTCCGGCAGCGCGACCGCGTAGCCGGTCACCTCGTCCGGGTGGTGCCGGCTGTAACGGCGGCGGACCAGCACTCCGGTTTGCTGCAGCTGCTCGAAGAACTCGGTCTCCGTCCGGGCCATGGCAGCCGCCTGTTGGATGTGGCGGCGGAGGGTGGAGCGGGGGTCTTCCTTCCGGCCTGCACGTCGGGCCTTCTCCTGTTCCCCGCGGGTGGCGCGGCGGGCGGCCGTCCGGTCGGCCGGGGCGGTCCGCCGCAGCCCGAACTCTTCCTCCGCGGCGCGGCAGGCGTCCCGGACCAGGTAGCCGTCATTCCAGACCTCCGGACGGATGCCGTCGGTGCGGGCGAGCGTGGCGACAAGGTGGATGTGGTCGTCGGCGTGCCGGACGGCGATCCAGCGGACGGCGTCCGGATCGCCGTCCGGGGCGAGCCCGACCCGGTCCATGAGGTGCTCTGCGATCCGCGCCCACTGCGTATCGGTCAGGACCGGATCCTCGGGCGCGGCGCGCAACGACAGATGCCAGACGGGCTTGCGGTAGTTGCGCTCCCCCAGCAGCTTCATCGGCTGAGTGAGCAACGCGTCGAGGCGACGTAGATCCCGGGTGCCGTTCGTCCGGCTGGGAGGTTCAAGTTCCGCGGGGTCGCGAAAGCCGGCGACGATGTGCGCGTCGCGATGCTCGCCGTCGGTACCGGGGCCGAACAGGTACCGCACGAGCCCTTCCACCCGGGTCCCCCGCCGCACCTTGCCGATCACGTCCGGCGCCCAAACCGCATGGTCACGGCAGGCGCCGGCAGATCTCGTCGGCCGTCCGATCGAGTTTGACCACTGCCCGAGCGCAGGCATGGGCATAGGCACCGAGTTGCTGTGTCAGCTCCCCCGAATGCAGCGCCGCGACGGCCTGGTTGAGGTTCACGCCCAACCGGCGGACCTGCCCGCCGACATGCATCAACTCCTCCAGCAGCATGCGGAGCTCGGCCTGGTCCGGTCGACGGGTGCCATTCGCCTCCGCCAAGGCCGCGTGCGCGACGAACGCTCCGACAGCCAAGTGCGAGCGGGACGCGGCGTCCCGAAGGGCCGCGTACTCCTGCTGCGAGAGCGAGAAGGTGATCTTCTTGTCTCGGCGCGGAGACTGGTGTCTGCGACGGTTCTGGTTGGTGCCGCGTCTTCTCCTCGGTGGCTGCTTGGAGTGTCGTTCTTCCGGCAACGCCGCCCCCCATAACCGGATCGCGCTCGATCTGGTCCGTGCTTCCGGCCGCGCTCGGTCGGAAGCGACATCCCTGGGATTTCCATATCTTGCTCCGCGCGGAGCAAGGCCGTGTGGACAGCACTGCTCCGGCGCCGACGCGGATACCCCGCACAGCTTCGGGCCCCTACGGCGCTCGGCCAGGAGCACGCCGAGGGACGCTCGGACGAACCAGCGGCGGTGGGTGTGCTGGTGATGGTGGACCGTCAACGTCGGTCGCAAGGTCGGCAGTCGCCACCGCGGCCGGGGTGGACTGGCCGGCCAGCAGGACACTCTCACGGGGAAGACCTGGTGAGGCGCCGACCTCGGAGACGAACAGGACGGCAATCTGCCGCTGTGCGTCCTCCAGTGCGTTGCTGAGTTCCTGGGCGTAGTCGGCCGCTTGACGCATCTCGTCCTGCGCGCCGCTCACCGCCAAGTCCGGACCGTCCTCGCTGGTGCTGCCCAACCGTCCGTCCGAGAGCTCTTGTTCCAAGAACTCGCTCAGCTGCTCGAGCAGTTGGTCCAGCCCGTAGGCGGCCTCGTTCAGGTTGCCCAGGACGGCGTAGACGGTCTGGGGTGCCGTCAGTCCGGGCGGGCCTGACGTCGCATAGTTCAGGTCTCGAACTCGCTCGCGGAGTTCACAGGCGAGTTCAAGCGTGCGGTCATCGTTTGGCCTGCCAGGCTCGGTCATGAAGGAGCTCCACAATCAGGCTGAATCCGATCATCTGAGCCTTTCCTTCCTTTGAGGCTGAGCAGGGACCGCGCACCAAGAGATGAAGTGGCGCGCTGTGCGCTCCATACTTCGCCATTGGCGACACGCGGTCAAGACTTGGGTGCGCCGCGTGTCGAACCGATGCCTTCGCAGCGTCAGCAGTGCATGCGGCTACGGAGCCGTGAGCAGTTCGGGTCGCCCCTCTTCCTCGCTTCGACTGTTCGCGCGGACCCCCAGCAAGAGAACAAGCAGCGAGAGAACAGTGGAAGCCAGCACAACGGTCGCCACCACCAGGGCGGCAGTGCCGGGACCTTCGAGTTCAGTGAGTGGGCCCACCAGCAGGAGCGCGACAGGCGCCAAGGCGTACGCGGGGACGATGCTCCAGCCGTTCACGCGGGCGAGCGTTTCGACGGGCAAGGTCCGCTGGAGCTGGGTGATCCACAGCACCAGGCAAATAGCTTTGGCGACGCCGGACACGAACATGTTCACCGCAATGACCGCAGAGGGCGCAGCAAGACCGACGGTCAGCATCGGCGCTCCCGCGAGGATCAACAGAGCGACCGCGATGGTGACGGGTCGGCGCGGCTTCCAGCGGACTGCCAGGGCCGCCCCGGCGAGAGCTCCGAAGGCTTCACATGCGCCAATGACTCCCCAGGTCTTGGCACTACGACCATGGTCGGACATGAACAGCGGCCCGATGATCTCGGTGAACGTCGCGGTGGCCATCACGGCGGCGGTGAACTGCAAGGCGATCGCCCACATCCAGGGGCGCGAGGTGAAGAGCTTCCAGCCCTCTGCGAGTTCGGCCAACGGTCCGGGCGTCTTCGTCCTCCACCGCGGAATGCTGAGCTGCAGGAGCAGAGCGGCGCTGACGAGGCACATCGCGGCCTTGAGGACGGCCGCGGAGGCCGAGCCGAGGGTGCTGACGACCACGCCCGCCGCGGCCAGGCCGAACAACGCACCAACAGCCTCGGTCTGTCCGACGAGCGCGTTCCCGGAGTGCCGCTGCTTATCCGGCAGGAGGTCGGCGGTGATTCCTCGGACGGTAGGCAGGAAGATGAAGTACGCCGTTCCTGAGAGCAGTGCAAGCGCGCAGAGCAGGGGCGTCGGTGTGTGCCGGTTGAGCAGGCACGCACCGATGGCCAGCCAGGTGGCGCACGCTGTGAGCTCGGCGGCTGCCAAAACGTGGTGGCGTTTGAAGCGGTCCCCCAGGACGCCTCCCGCGAGGATCAGCAGAGCTGGCACAGCCTTGCAGGCTGCCACCAGCGAGATCGCGCCGGCGCTGTAGCCGTTGGCCTTCATCCCCCACACGAACGCGACCTGCCCGAACCCGACTCCCGCCGAGGAGACGACCCGCGCGGTCAGCAGGGGCAGGATGGCGCGGTTGGTGAAGAGATGAACCGCGGTCACTCGCCGTCCCGGCTGAGATGTGTGATGAGGAAGGCAGCCGCCTCGGAGTACGCACGCAGTTCGTTCGCCTGCGTGGTGAACCCATGCCCCTCGTCGGGGAACACCTCGTAGCTGACGTGCACGCCGCGACCGCGAAGCCGCTCGACGAGGTTGTCGGATTCGGCCCGCGGCACCCGCGGGTCGCGGGCTCCCTGCAGAACCAGCAGCGGGGCTTTGATCGAGTCGGCGTAGGTGATCGGCGAGTTGGCGAGCAGATGCTCGGCGTCCTTCTCGGGGTTGCCCAGGAGGGCGTCGATCACGCTCCGCCAGGTGGGCGGCGCGCCGGTGGCGAGGGTGACCAGGTTGCTGGGGCCGCAGATCGAAACGCCCGCAGCCCAGGAGTGCGGAAGCCTGGCCAGGCAGGACAGCGCGGCGAAGCCGCCGTAGGAGCCGCCGAAGACCGCGATCCGGTCGCTGTCGATCTCGGGCCGGGTCTGCAGGTACCGGACGGCGTGGTCCAGGTCCTCAAGGTCGATGCCGCCCCAGTCGCGGTAGATCAGCTTCTGGTAGGCGCGGCCGTAGCCGGTCGACCCGGCGATGTTGGGTGCGAACACCGCGATCCCGTGATGGAGAAGGTGCTGGTAGAAGGCCGCGTAGCGGGGACGCTCCTGCCCTTCGGGCCCACCGTGGATCGACAACAGCACCGGATGTGGGCCAGGCGTCGAGGGACGGTAGACGTACGCGTGCACCTCCCGTCCGCCGGTCGTCGAGTACGTGATCGACTCCGGAACGACCGGCTCGACCCCGCGCAGCGCCGGCGGGCGGCCATCGGTCAGGCGGCGCGGAGAGCAACCATCCAGATCCACCACCACGATCTCTTCCGGATGCGCCGGCGTGTCCAGCAACATCACCGCCCTGCGTCCGTCCGCCGACAACGTCAGCGTCGAGATCACACCACTCGGCACCTCTGGCTGGACGACCTTCCTCTCGTGCCGGACGTACAGGACCGACCGTCCGGCTTCGTTGACGGTCCACGCGAGCGTCCCGTCGGCGGCGACGTCGAGTTGCTCGACGTCCCACTCGTGCCGCGCGACCGGGCTCAGGGTCTGGTCAGAGAGGCGGTAGAACGCCGCCGCCGTGAATCCCCACAGGTCGGTCAGGAGATAGAAGCCGGAGGAGTCCGGTGCCCAGGCCTGCGGTTCGAACAGGCCGCTTCCATGCGGTGCGGTGACGCACTGTGGTTCGGCACCCGGATGGGTGAGGTCGATCAGGTACGCATCGGACTCGGTGTTGGAGCGGTCTCCCGACGCCAGCAGCCAGCGGGAGTCCGGGGAGAACGCCACGGGCGTGAACATCACGTCCTTCTCCGGTTCGAACCGCTGTACTTCGCCTGTGGCCAGGTCTCGGACCAGCAGATCCTGGACGGTCAAGTCCCGATCATTGGCCGCGTACAGCAGACGGCGCCCTTCCCGGTCGAACGGAGCCGAGGCGAGAAGACGCTGGCATTCCCGGCTCGCATCGATCGGTGTCGGCTCGTCGCCCTCGATGCCGACCCGGAAGATGCCGAACTGCTCATCACCTTCGTGATCGGCGGCGAACACCAGGGCACTGCCGTCCGGCGTCCATGCGGCCTGCCGGATGATCCGGCCCGGCATCTGGGTGATTTTGCGGGCGGGTCCACCTGCTACCGGCACCGTCCAGAGCGCGGACCGGCTGTCGGCGTTACTCGAGTACGCGATCTGGTCGCCCTGAGGGGAGAACGCGAGAACACGTTGGAAACGCTGAGCGGGAACGAAGTCCTGGTACTGGAACGAGGGCATGACGCTCCTGATGTTCGTGCGGGCGGTTACTTGATCCAGCTACGGCGGACGGCCGCGGCGCCGGCAGCGAAGCGCGAAGCGGCTCCCAGTTCCTCGCGGATGCTGGTGATGCGGCGCCGGACGGTCGTGGTGCTGATCCTGAGGCGGCGCGCGATGGCATCGTCGTCGACGCCCTGGGCCATGAGCTCCAGTACCGCACGCAACTCCTCTGTGAGCGGACTGTCGGGATGCACGGCTCCGAGTGGCGTCGCCCGCTCCCACAGCAGTTCGAAGTAATCCCGAAGTGCCGCGACGATGACCGGCGAACGAACCAGGACCGCACCTGTCATCCCTGTCGGGCCGAGCGGGAGTAGCGCGATGCTCGCGTCGGCGAGCTTCATCTTCATGCCGATCCCGGTCAGCAGGCGGGATTCCTCGCCGACCTCGGCGGCGCTGGCGATGATCTCGGCGACAACGGGATGTTCGGCGGCGCGACTTTCGTAGATGGTCCGGCTCCGCACCCCGGCCCGGAGAGTGGGCGGCGGCGCGACGATCATGTTGTCGTCGATGGGACGGTCGCTCAGGAAGTTCTCCAGCGTCAGCCAGTCCCGCTTGGCCGCACCCACCAGGACGCCCGACAGCCGCGTGATCTCCGCCGGCTCGGTGACGACCTCGATCAGTCCGCGAGCCGCCCCCTCTTCGCTCACGCGCGGGGCCGGCGTGTATTCGACCAACCGGCGATGACCAGCCAGGAACCGTTCATGCTCGTCGGTCAGCCGCTGATTCATCTCGGCCAGCACTGCCTGAAGCGCAAGGTGCGGCGGCGCCGGCATCAACAGCGGCGCCTCTCCCGCTTCAGGCCCTCGGTACGCCATTCCGCGATCGAGCAACGCCTTGACGACCTCCGCGGCCCCCAGAGTCTTGATCGCCTCTTCTGAGGAGCACCCTTGCCCTTCCAGCAACAACCGGTAGGCGCGATACAGCTCGTCCGGAATGATGCCTTCCAGGAGCTGCGCTTCGACCTCGAGCCCGTCCGCCACACATTCCCCTCACGACCGGCACCCACGAAGTTACGCAGCGTAACAGGACGGCGACGCGCGTGAGCATTTCTCGCCAGAGACAAGAACCGATCACGTTCGACGCCCACTGGCAGGGTGCCCACCGGATCCCCTGATCCAGTAGCGCTTTCGGCCGCTCGCGCCCCCGCCCCCGCGCCGTCCCTACGAGATGACTTCCCGTCTTGGGGACTTTGGACGTGGCTTCCGCCCTTGGCGCTCGGCTTCCATCAGGTCAACCGCAGCGACAACAGGCAGGAGACCTCATGAGCAAGAAGCCTCAGGGACACACCAGTACTGATCTTTCCCCGACCTCAAGCAGCTTCAGTCACCGACGCTCCGACTTGCCGAAGGCCCACCCCAGCCGTCCGGCACTCACCAGCCACGACCGCAGACCGCACAAGCAGCGACTTCTCCACAGCATCGCCCGCCCACTCCACAGTGGGATCGAAGGCCCCTTCGCCAACGACTGGCTCCGAAC
This sequence comes from Spirillospora sp. NPDC049652, assembly GCF_040675125.1. Lineage (NCBI taxonomy): Bacteria > Bacillati > Actinomycetota > Actinomycetes > Streptosporangiales > Thermomonosporaceae > Spirillospora > Spirillospora sp. NPDC049652. Next base: position 14,434 of record NZ_JBFAOF010000023.1, read on the forward strand.
AGCCTTCATCGAAGCCCTTATGGAGGACGAACGCCTCCCTGATGTCGTCACTACTCGTCACGACATGGACCTCATGCTTTGTGGCAACCAGGTCGAAGTCACCGATGACACCCTCGGCGACCGATTGTTCGTGTTCGACACCCTCGAAGAATCGATCGAACACCTCGAAGCCAAGGCCGTCCGCATCCGCGCAGGACACACCGCACCGACCACCATCTGGATCACCGAATCCGGCGACCACACCGACGTGATCCACCAGACGATCGACTACTGGGCCGGCCTCGACCTCATCGCCCTTATCCGCGGCCACTGGCCCCACGGCCCCAACCGCCAGCCCCGCCCCAACGAATGGCCCGCCGCACTCGAAACCTTCGCAGTGTTGGCGCCCAACGACTTGCTTCGCCTCTCTCAACCCCAGACAAAGACCTTGGCCAGGCAACCCGCACCATCCGGACACTGATCTCGCCTGAGGGGTAACGAGCTGCTACATGTCTTCCACTGGCCCGTACGGCGCCACGGGCCAGCTTCGGAACCTGAAGCTCTCATAGAATCCCTGGGAGGTTCCGAAGCGCAGACAACTCCAGAGTGGAACGAACCGGACAGCTCCAGGCGCTCCCCATAATCACTAAGCGCCATATGCCCCGGCCACGCACCGTGGCACCGGCCTCCACGGGCCGGTCCTTATTGCGGCTATCCCACGACCGGCGTCACCAGCACCAGCGCCCGCACGTGGCACCGGCCTCCACGGGCCGGTCCTTATTGCGGCTCGATCAGGCGGGACTTGCCCATCCCGGTGCCGCCCAGGGTGGCACCGGCCTCAACGGGCCGGTCCTTATTGCGGCGTCCAGACCGCCACCGGGTCCTTGGTGCTGTACGCGTGGCACCGGCCTCAACGGGCCGGTCCTTATTGCGGCCCGCCCACCCTCCCGCAGGACGCGGCAGGGTGCACAGGTTGCACCGGCCTCAACGGGTCGGTCCTTATTGCGGCTCACCTACAAGGGCGACGGCTCTCCGCCCTGGGTTGTTATTGCACTGGCCTCGACGGGTCGGTCCTCATTGCGGCAGCTCGACCTGGAGCGCGGACGCCATCGCGAGGTGCTGTCGTCGACCGTCCGAGGTCGGCCCTCATTGCGGCTCGTGAAGCGGCGTGTCTCCCGTGTTCGGCAGGACGTACCGTCACCGACCGTTCGAAGTCGGTCCTCATTGCGGCCCCCATGCCACCACATGGTGGTCGGGCGCGCTGAACCGTCATCGACTGTCCGAAGTCGGACCTCATTGCGGCTGCACCGCGGCGAGCGCAGCGGTGCCAGTACCGAGATCCGTCATCGACCGTCCCAGGTCGATCCTCATCACGGCCCGCTCGGCGCGAACGACATCAACGCGCCATTCGTCCCTTTCACCGACCGTCCCTGGTCGGTCCTCATTGCGGCCACCAGGAAGGCATCGTCTCCCCCCACGCGGTCTTCCGTCATTGGCCGTCCGAGGTCGGTCCTCGTTGCGGCGGCCTCGCCAGCATTTCCCATCGCCAGACATCGCCTGTTTTCTGGCTATGACCTGGGCAGTCTTTGCTGACGACAGGGCAATTTACTGATCTGGGGGTGGTCTGTCGGGGGTGTGTCGTAGCGTCTGCGTTGCGTGTTCGGCGTCACTTCGGATGGGGATGGTCGGATGGTTGCGCGGGTGGTTGAGCGGTTGTTGGCCGCTGTGGGTGAGGACCGGGAGGACGCGGGGGTCGCGGTCCATGGGGTGTATCGGCCGGCGGCCGATGACAAGGTGATGCCGCCGACGTTCCCCGGCGGCCCGTACCTGTTGGAGTCGCGGCGCGTTGAGGGTGAGGCGCGGGCGACGGTGGTGCTGGATCAGGTGCCGTCGCAGGCCAATCGGATCGAAGAGGCGTTGCTGGTCGCGCGGGACAAGGGGCGGATCGAGCTGCCGTTGTTCGAGTTGCTGACCGAGACCGAGCACGGGCGGGTGCGGCTGACGTCGTTGGAGTTCCCGCACCGGTATGCCGATGCGTACCTGCGGGACAGCCTGGTGGACGGCGTTCGGTTCGACCGCAGTCCGGTGGGGCAGCGGCTGCGGCAGGTCAGCGCCGACGATGTCCGGCCGTTGTTCGAGCGGGACCCGGGGTCGCTGATCTTCGGGGCGTGGGATTCGCATCGCAAGGGCCGGTGGCCGAAGTTCGCCCGATTCTATGCCTCGTCGATGTTCGGTCTGGATCCGCAGGAGGGTGAGCGGCGCAGCATGCGCAAGGACCCGCTGAACCTGTCGGGCGCGATCGACGACAAGACCAAGGCCGAGGGCGACTGGAAGTTCGTCGCGGTCGGAGACAAGGCCAAGGACAAGGGCAAGCGGCTCAGCGAGATCGGGCACGGGCACGCGCTCAGCAAGGACGCGCCGCCCGGCGGGATGGTGATCAGCGAAGGCCGGCGGGACGCGTGGATCTCGCTGGGCGGGCTGGAGCGGCTGCGGTTCGGGGACGCCTCCGATGAGACCGTGCGGCTGGCGCGAGCGACGTTGCTGGCATTGGCGCTGGCCGGGGACCGGCTGGCATTCGATCGGCCGTCGGCGTGGTTGCGGTCGGGGTGTGATCTGGTGCGGGTGCGCGAGAGGTTGGCGTTCGAGCGGGACGGCGGCGAGGTCGAGGAGTTCTCCCTGTCGGCGTCCGAGGCGATCGAGGTCTTCCACGAGTTGCGGGACCGGACGGCCGCGGCGGGGTTGGTGATGGCGTCGGACACGATCGAGGTGACGCCGATGCCGAGTCTGGCCGAGGCGATTCGGTATTCCGTGGTGGCGGCGGCCGGCGAGGAGTGAGCCGGTGGCGTTGTCGATCACGGTGCGGCTGCGTGATGGCCGCTACGACGCGGCCGGGCGTCGGGCCGATGTAGCTGAGTGGCCGCCGCATCCAGCGCGAGTGTTCTGTGCGCTGGTCGCGTCCGCGACCGGCGAGGAGCACTGGGAGGCGCTGCGGTGGCTGGAAGCAGCCGAAGCGCCCGAGGTGTGGGCGTGTGAGGAGTTCACGCAGGTCCGGCGTGAGGGTTTTGTGGTGGCCAACGCCACCGACAAGAAGGGCAGCAGTCAGCACCGGTGGGGCCGGTCTGGCCGCAAGAAGACGCGGCTGAGCGCCGAACCCGCTTTCCCGGAGTTCGCCCTGGTCTGGCCGCACGCCTCGCCTTCCCCGGAGGTGTTGGGGACGTTGGTGCGGTTGGCGCGGAGCGTGCCTTATCTGGGGCGGTCGACATCGCCGGTGACGCTGAGCGTGGTGGATGAGGTGGTGCCCGAGCGCGCGGAGTGGACGCGGTTCACGCCGGTACGGCTGGGAGATCCCACGGGGCAGGAGCTGCTGCGGGTGCCCTATGGCGGGTACACCGATCAGCTGCGGAAGCTGTATGCGCAGGGTGAGCGGTCCTGGAACGCCGACCAGGAGATCCCCTACGCCCGCCCGGGGGTTCCGCCGCCGGTACCTCCCGCCACCTCGGTGTTCAACGAGTTGCTGGTGTTCGGGTTCGCGTCGGGGAGTGTGAAGCCGCCGGGTGATGCGGTGGTGGCGGTGACGTCGGTGCTGCGGGCGGCGGTAATGGATCGGATCGGCACCGACATCCCGCCCGAGATCAGCGGGCACGGGGCCGACGAATCCGCGCATGTGGCGTACCTGACGTTGCCGAACGTCGACAATGACCACGCGGATGGCCGGCTGCTGGGGGTGGGCGTCGCGGTCCCCGAGACGCTGCCGCGTAACGCCTACGCCCGGTTGTGGGGGGCGCTGGTGGAGCGCCCGTTGGAGTACCTGTCCTACGGCAACGGCGGCAGGTTGCCGGTGGAGTTCCAGCCGAGCACGCCGGGTTGGGGGTTGCGGCCGGAGCGGTGGACGGCCGATCAGCGGCGGGGTGCGCGGACCTGGGTGACGGCGACACCGATGATGCTGGACCGGTTCCCCAAGCGCCGGCGCGGCGACGACGGGATCCTCAAGGAGATCCAGCGGTCGCTGGAGGTGGCGGGGTATCCGCCGGTGCGGGAGTTGGAGTTCTCACCTGCGTCGTTGGCCCGGGGTGCGGTGCATCGGCCGCGGCGCGGGAGTGTGCCGTCCAATCGTCCGCTGCGGCCGTTGGTGCATGCGAAGGTGACGTTCGAGCGTCCTGTGGTCGGGCCGGTGCTGCTGGGCTCGATGCGGTACCTGGGCTTGGGGTTGTTCGCGCCGCAGGGAGGCGGACGTGAGTGAGCTGACCGCCGACGACTTCGACGCGTTCGTCCGCGAGGTCCACGGGCACGGGCCGTTCCCCTGGCAGCAGGCCCTGGTGGCCGACATCCTGCACACCGGACGCTGGCCCGACACGGTGGACGTGCCGACCGGGCTGGGCAAGACCTCGCTGATCGATGTGTTCGTGTTCGCCGCCGCCGTCCGACCCGACCCGGCGCGCCGACGCTTGTTCTTCGCCGTCGACCGGCGACTGATCGTGGACGAGGCATACCGCCACGCCGACCGCGTCGCCCAAGCCCTCGCCGCACCGCCGGGCCCGTACTCGCAGCGGGTCGCCCAGGCGCTGCTCCAGCCCGGTGACCAGACGCCGCTGCAGGTGACGCGGATGCGCGGCGGGGTGACGTGGTCGTGGCGATGGCTGGACCGCCCCGACCGGTTCGCCGTTGTCGTCGGCACCATCGACCAGGTCGGCAGCCGCCTGCTCTTCCGCGGCCACGGGGTGGGCGAGCATCTGCGGTCCATCGACGCGGCGCTGGTCGGCGCCGACAGCCTGATCGTCATCGACGAGGCGCACCTGGCCGAACCGTTCCGCCAGACACTCCGCACCATCCAAGAGCTGGAGCCGGGCGACCGAGGACCGCTCCTGGTGACGATGTCGGCCACTCCCCCAGACGAAGCCACGGCCCGGGTGCACCGGATCAGCGACGCCGACGAACAGCATCCAGTCGCCCGCCGCCGGTTGAACGCCGACCGGCGGATGCATCTGCTGGCCCCCAAGGTGACCAAGAAATCCGCCCCGACCGTGCTACCCCAGGTCATGGCGCAGTGGGCCCGCACGCTCGCCGGACCGGAAGACTCCGGACGCGTGGTGGCGGTGGTCTGCAACACCGTGGCCCGCGCCCGTGCAGTGTTCGAACAGCTCGACAGCGCCGTGCTGCTGACCGGGCGGATCCGGCCCGTCGACCGCGACTACCTGCTCCACCGCTACTACGACCGGCTCCGCGCCGGACGCACCCGCGCCCCCGGCCCGCCACTGATCGTCGTCGCGCCCCAGACGATCGAGGTAGGCGCCAACCTCGACGTCGACGCCATGGTCACCGAATCAGCCGACCTCTCGGCGCTCGTCCAGCGCCTCGGGCGCCTCAACCGGCTCGGCGATCTGCCGAGCAGCCACGCCCTGGTCGTCCACGACACCAGCGTCGGCGAGAACGACCCCGTCTACGGGCCGGCTCGCCAAGCAACCTGGGACTGGCTGGTCGAGCATGCCCCCGTCCTGACCGCCAAGGCCACCGAGCTGAGTGAGGGCCTGTTGGTGTCGCCGGTCGCGTTGCGGCGGCTCACCACCGAACTCACCAGTGACCAGCGTGCGGGGATGCGGCCATCGGCTCCCTACATCCCGCAGGTGACCGCCGGCATCCTCGACGCCTGGACCAGGACGTCACCGCCGCCTCATCCCGACGTCCCCGTCGCGCCGTTCCTCCACGGGCTTCAACGCGGCCAGGCGGAAGTGTCGATCGTGTGGCGTTCAGGACTTCCCAGCGACCCCACCGCCTGGGAGACCATGCTGCGGGCGGTGCCGCCCGCCACCGAAGAGACGCTGCAGGTCCCCCTCGCTGCCACCCGCCGTTGGCTCGCCGGGCTGGTCGATGACACCGTCTCCGACCTGGAGGGGCAACCCGATGCCGTCGACGACGCCGAGCCCAGCGGGTACGTCGCCGTCCGGTATACCGCCCCGGACAAGTCCGCCGCGCCCGTCACCGCCCAGGACGTCAAGCCGGGTGACCTGATCGTCGTCGCCGCCGAACGCGGCGGCTGCGACCAGTACGGCTGGAACCCCGCCTCGACAGTCCCGGTCGCTGACGTCGCCGATCTCGCCGAACGCCGCGGGCAACCGCTCCTGCGTCTTCGCCCTGAGCTGGCCGTCACGCTGGAGCTTTACCATCCGGAGCTGTCGACGGAGTTCACTGCGCTGCTGGAGCTGCTGAACGATGCTGAAGACCTTCCCACCCCCGGCGTCGTCAGGAGCCGCCTCCCACAGCCGGCCGCTGAGGAACTGCCGCTGCAGCGCAACCTGCGGCGGTTGCGGCAAAGCTGCACCGTCGTCGCTCACCACACCGCGAATCGCTCGATGCTGCTGCTAGCGGCCCGCAGCGGCGGACTACGCGGAGACGAAGGGGCGCTGGAATCCTCCGCCAGCGCACGACGCCCCGTCCTGCTGGACGACCACCAGGAGCAGGTCGCTGAGCGAGCCGCCGTGTTCGCCGCCAACCTCGGCCTGGCCGAGCCCCTTCGCCAGACCGCCCGACTCGCCGCGCTGCTGCACGACGAAGGCAAACGTGATCCGCGCTTCCAGGCGATGCTCTACCAGCGGCCCCTGCGCACCGTTCCCAACGACATCCAAGCCCGCGCCAAATCAGGGATGGACCCCGCCGACCGCGCCGCATTCCGTCGCGCCCGCATCCAGGCCGAATACCCCGTAGGCCAGCGCCACGAAGCCCTCTCCGCGCGCATCGCCCAGCACACCCATGAACCCGACGACCTGGTCATCCATCTGATCGCCAGCCATCACGGCCGCTCCCGCCCGCTGCTCCCCGCCACGCACGATCCCGACCCCCAACCGCTGGGAATCGGCTCCCTGCAGCTCACCGACCACAGCGTCGACTGGGACGCCCCCATCCGCTTCCACCACCTCGCCCGCCAACACGGCCGCTGGCAGCTCGCGCTGCTGGAGGCCATCGTCCGGCTAGCCGACATCTGGTGCTCCGAACACGACGAGGAAGGCCCGGCCAATGAGCAGCGTTGAACTCCCCGCCCTCAACGGCACCGACCCGCTGGGGTTCCTCACCGCCCTCGGCCTTCTACGCGTCCTGACCAGCGAACACTCCGCGCCGGTGGCGCTGTCGTTCTCCGACACCACCGGCCGCGCCACCCTCCACAGCGACCTGACCTCCACCGACCAGATCGCCGAAGCCCTGGAGAAGGTCGTCCAACGCGCCGGACCCGACACCGCCATCGTCGGCGTCGACGACCGTTTCCCGCTGCGCCGCCCCAGCCAGAACGCTGTCCGCGCCAACAAGCAGGCCGGCGGCGAGAAGGACCCCATGCGCGTCCCCCGCGACCAGTACCCCCAGCTGGCCGCCAAGGTCGCCGAACTCGGCGACGAAGCCAGCCGCTGGCTCACCCACCTGGTCACCGACCTGGCCGTCGACGGCAAAGGCCAAGCAGCCCTCACCCCCTACTGCGCCCCCGCAGGCAAACAAAGCCTGCGCTCCTTCTTCGCCACCCCACTCCAAGCAGTCCGCGCCGAACCCGCCCACCTCCACCACGCCCTCACCGCCTGGCGCCGCGTCGACAACTTCACCGGCGAATACCTCGACTACCGCGTCGTCCGCGACGCCGCCGACCACCCCGAAGGCAAATCCACCGAAGCAGGCGTCCCCGGAGCCACCTGGCTCGCCACCCAAGCCCTCCGCCTTCTCCGCCTCACCGGCGACGGCGACCGCGTAGCCGCCACCCTCTGGCACCGCCACGGCCGCCGCCCCGTCATGATCTGGCCCCTCTGGACCCAACCCCTCGACCAGTTCGCCACCCAGACCCTCCTTGAACACCCCGCACTCGCCCCCGCCCCGCACCCGGCCCTTACCGTCCTAAGAGAACCCCTTCGCGAGCTGGGCGCCTTCACCGTCGCCGCCGCCGAACGCCGCCCCCTCCGCGACACCAAATCCGCCGGCGTCCTCCTCCCACTTTCCGTCCGATAGACGTCGGCCACTTCGGAACCCCAAGCGCCCATCAAAACCCCGGGAGGTTCCGAAGCACAAACAACACCAACCAGGCACGAAACAGACAGCAAGGCGCACCCGGAATGAACACGGAGCGATGTAACGCCTGTTCACGAGCCCCTTCACCGGCCCTTGTAGGCCGGTCCACATTGCGGCGACGTTGTCCAGACGCGCGGACTGACCCTGTTGGACACCCTTCACCGGCCCTTGTAGGCCGGTCCACATTGCGGCGTGCCCTACGTCGAAGCCCTGGAGTTCTGGGGCCGGGCGCCTTCACCGGCCCTCGTGGGCCGGTCCACATTGCGGCGGGTTCACCGACCCGGCGTTGTTGGACGAGCGCACGGCCCTTCACCGGCCCTCGTGGGCCGGTCCACATTGCGGCCATCGCAACTCGCGCGCGGACGCGACCTCGATCACCGTCCTTCACCGGCCCTCGTGGGCCGGTCCACATTGCGGCTGCATGGCCATGATCCGGCCACGGCCTGGCCGAGGGCACGCCTTCACCGGCCCTCGTGGGCCAGTCCACATTGCGGCTGCTTCGGTCGTGGCATTCAGAAGGTCAGCCTCGGTAACCCTTCACCGGCCCTCATGGGCCGGTCCACATTGCGGTGCCCACTGCGGATCCGTGGTGACCCCGATGTCGACCCCGCCTTCACCGGCCCTCGCGGATCGATCCACATTGCGGCGACCCGACGTGGTTCGAAGGCGAGGGCCTGCAGGCCCTCCACCGGCCCTCACGGGCCGGTCCACATTGCGGCGCCCTCGTGCTCGCGACGCTGCACGTCCTCCTGCCGGACCTTCACTGGCTCTCGCGGGCCGGTCCACATTGCGGCCGCTTACTACCGGTCAGCGGCGGCACAGGCAGGCCCTTCACCGGCCCGCGCGGGCCGGTCCACATTGCGGCATCGCCCCCAAGGCGCTGCCGAAGAACGCGACGCCGACTTTCACCGGCCCTCACGGGCCGGTCCGCATTGCGGCGCCGCCCAGGGCGGCGTCTGTGCCATATGTGGCCAGCCCCTTCACCGGCCCTCACGGGCCGGCCCTCATTGCGGAAGCGTCCAGTCGTCGCCAAGTGGGTTTTGACCACCATGCCACCAGCCGAAGGGCCGGTCCTCATGCGGGGGTGCTGGCCATCGCCATGCACAACCCCGCGCCTGGCAGACAACACCGCCTCCACCTCATGCCAGCCTCGTTGGCATGGAGTCCCCCTCCGGGCTTGGCTACGCGCTGCGAGGCCTGCCTCGACATCAGCCAAGAGCTACAGCGCGGAATTGGAGAGCACATGGTGAGCACGAACTGTGCGTGATCATGAGGAAGTTCAAGGCACCACATAGACCTCTGACCTGCGAAAACAGGAATCAGGCGGATGGCGAATCACTACAAAGCACGCGTCTGAGGGCTCTGCTAATGCGGTTTGGGTTTACCGCCCATCCGGGGTTCAAATCCCCGATCCTCCGCCACCTGACCAGGGGCTTCGCCGAAAGCAAGATCTTCGGCGAAGCCCCTGTCGCGTTCCGTATGACCGTTTTGGCGGCCGTGATGGGCACATGATGGGCACACGGCGGTGCCGGACACCTCGCAGGCCCAGCTCAGAGGCCCCTCGGCCGATTATCCAGCGTGCTCGGAGCACCTCCGGCGGCGGGCGGCCAGCGAGATCGCATTCGCCGGGTCCGCGATCAGGGGGCGGGTTCCAGGACGACCAGGGTGGCGTCGTCGCGGTAGCCGTCGCTGTCGGGCTCGGTCGCGGTGGCGTCCGCTTCGGCCAGGGCGGCGGGGCGGTCGGCGTGTTCGGCGGCCAGCTCGTCCAGGCGGCCGCGGGCGAGGCCGTCGGGGACGCCGTCCGAGCACAGCAGGACGACCTCCTCGCTGGGGATGTCGACGGTGTAGACGTTGCCGACCGCCGCGGTCGCCAGGTTCGCGGGGACCCAGTTGTCGTGCTCGGCGGCGATCTCCCACGGCGCGCCGTTGCGGCGGAGCTGCTCACCCACGGCGACCGGGGTGGTGTACCGGTGCAGCCGCTGCAGGTCTCGGTTGAAGCCGTGGGCGGGAGTGTCGCCAACCCAGGCGACCTTGGTGGGCGTGCCCGGCCGGGCCACCGCGACGACCGCGAAGGCGTTCGGGGCATCGCCCTCCAGGCCGCGGTCGCCGATGACCTGCCCGGCGGTCGGCTGCGCCGACCGCGCATCGACCCGGACGGCCAGACGGGCGATGGCGGTCGCCAGGACGTGCGCCATCTCGGTGACCTGGGGGCTGTTGCCGATGCCGTCGACCACCACGACGGCCGTCGTGCCGTCCGCGCCGGTGAAGGCTGGAAGCAACGGCGAGGACGGGAGGAACCCGTGGCGGTGAGGGCGGTCCGGGGCGCGACCCAGGTGGAGGC
>NZ_JBFAOF010000024.1:0-24379 GCF_040675125.1 Spirillospora sp. NPDC049652
CCGCCCGGCAGCCCGGCGGCGCTGACCGACGCGCACGGCATCGCGCTGAACCCCAGGCAGGGGACGCACGGCGACGCCGAGACCTCGGTGTGGGCGCCGCTCGGCGCGCAGTTCCTGCTGTGGGAGTACGCGACGGCGGTCGCGGGGTGGCTGCTCGGCGTCAACCCGTTCGAGCCCGGCGGGACCGTCGCCCAGGACGCCGAGGACGACGCGGCCTCGCTGCTGGCCGCGGCGGCGGGCGGGCCGCTGCCGGCCGGCCGTCCGGCGTTCGCCGACGGCGACGTGGAGATCCACACCGACCTGCCCGTCCCGCAGCTGGCCGACGGCCTGTCGGCGGCGCTCGTGGCGCTGCTGGCGCAGGTGCCGCCGGAGGGCTACCTGTCGGTGGTGACGTACCTGTCCGGGGAGCTCTCCGGCCGTTACCTGGCGCCGACGCTGGCCCGGCACACGGGCCGCCCGGTGGTTTACGGCGCGGGCCCGGGGTATCTGCACGCGACCGGGTCGGTGCACAAGCGCGGGCCCGGCGGCGGGGCGTTCCTGCTCGTGACGGGCGACCCGCCGGAGGGCGACCCGGTCGCCGACATGCCGGTGCCGGGCCGTCCGTACGGGCTGGCGACGCTGCAGCTCGCCCGCGCGCTCGCCGAGGAGCGGGCGCTGCGCGCGCTGGGCCTGCCGGTCGTCCGCGTCCACCTGCGGGACGCGGTCGAGGGTGCGGGACGCCTCACCGAGGCGGTCCGCGCGCTGGGCGGGGCCACGACCTCGACGGCGGCCCCGACCTCGACCTCGGCCGAGGACGCCGGCACGAGAGCACGGGCCACGGGGTGACGGACCGGGCTCTGACAGTCGCCTGGGGTTGCCGTTACCCCGCCGAGGGGAATGATCTTCGCGAGATGGGCGTATACCTGGGGGTGACCGGCGTCTCCGCGCCGGTCCGGGACCGGCGCCGCGCGTCCGGCCCGGCACGCCGCCCGCGACGCCCTCGCCCGCGCGGACGGCGCGCGCCGTGCGCGGCGCGGCGAGGGAGCACAGGAAACAAGTGGGCAGGAACGGTCCACGGCATAGTGCGAGAAGAGGGGACCGCCACGTGACGGACACAGCACCCAATCCGCTCCGGGATCCGCGGGACAAGCGGCTGCCACGTGTGGCCGGGCCGTGCGTGCTGGTGTTGTTCGGGGTCACCGGGGACCTGTCGCGCAAGAAGCTGCTTCCGGCCATCTACGACCTGGCCAACCGGGGGCTGCTGCCGCCCGGGTTCTCGCTGGTGGGCTTCGCCCGCCGCGACTGGGACCACCAGGACTTCCGGCAGATCGCCTACGAGGCGGTCAAGGAGCACGCGCGCACCCCGTTCCGCGAGGACGTCTGGAACCACCTGTCGGAGGGCATGCACTTCGTCCCCGGCGAGTTCAACGACCCCGGCGCGTTCGACGCCCTGGCCATGGCGGTCAAGGAGCTGGACACCAGCCGCGGCACCGGCGGCAACTACGCCTTCTACCTGTCGATCCCGCCGAAGTTCTTCTCGACCGTCACCGAGCAGCTGCAGCGCAGCGGCCTCGCCGAGCGGTCGGAGAACTCCTGGCGGCGGGTCGTCATCGAGAAGCCGTTCGGGCACGACCTGAAGTCGGCCCAGGAGCTCAACGACATCGTGCACCGCGTCTTCCCCGAGGAGTCGATCTTCCGGATCGACCACTACCTCGGCAAGGAGACCGTGCAGAACATCCTGGCGCTGCGGTTCGCCAACACGATGTTCGAGCCGATCTGGAACCGGTCCTACGTGGACCACGTGCAGATCACGATGGCCGAGGACATCGGCATCGGCGGACGCGCCGGGTACTACGACGGCATCGGCGCCGCCCGCGACGTCATCCAGAACCACCTGCTCCAGCTGCTCGCGCTGACCGCGATGGAGGAGCCGACCTCGTTCAGCTCCGCGGCCGTGCGATCCGAGAAGGCCAAGATCCTGTCGCAGGTGCGGCTGCCGGACGACCTGTCCCTGGCGACCGCGCGCGGCCAGTACGCCGCGGGCTGGCAGGGCGGCGTGAAGGTGATGGGCTACCTGGAGGAGGAGGGCATCCCCCAGTCGTCCACCACCGAGACCTACGCGGCGGTCAAGCTGGAGATCGACAGCCGCCGCTGGGCGGGCGTGCCGTTCTACCTGCGCACCGGCAAGCGGCTGTCGCGCCGCGTCACCGAGGTCGCGCTGATCTTCCAGCAGGCCCCGCACCAGCCGTTCTCCCAGACCGACACCGAGGAGCTGGGGCAGAACGCCCTGGTCATGCGGGTGCAGCCGGACGAGGGGATCACCGTCCGGTTCGGCTCGAAGGTGCCGGGCACCTCGATGGAGATCCGCGACGTGAACATGGACTTCGCCTACGGCGAGTCGTTCACCGAGTCGTCCCCCGAGGCGTACGAGCGGCTGATCCTGGACGTGCTGATCGGCGACCCGCCGCTGTTCCCGCGGCAGGAGGAGGTCGAGCTGTCCTGGCGGATCCTCGACCCGGTCGAGGAGCACTGGGCGGCGCACAAGAAGGTCGAGCAGTACAAGTCGGGCGGCTACGGTCCCGACGGCGCGGACGAGATGATGGCGCGCGACGGCCGTGTCTGGAGGCGGCTCTAACCCATGAACATTGACCTCACCGACACCACCACCCGCCGGATCCAGGAGTCGCTGACCCAGGCCCGGCACCTGATGGGCGGCCCGGCCGTCGGCATGGTGCTGACCCTGATCATCGTCACCGACGAGTCGGCCCAGTACGACGCGGTCCGGGCGGCGACCGAGGCCGCCCGCGAGCACCCCTGCCGGGTGCTGACGGTGATCTCGCGGGACGCGCGCGGCAGCTCGTCCCGGCTGGACGCCGAGATCCGGATGGGCGAGACCGGTCCGGGCGAGACGGTCCTGCTGCGCATGTACGGCCCGCTCGCCGAGCACGCCGACTCGGTCGTCGTGCCGCTGCTGATGCCGGACACGCCCGTGGTCACCTGGTGGCCGGGCGGCCGGGTCCCGAAGGTCCCGGCGGGCGACCCGCTGGGCGCGCTCGCCGCGCGCCGGGTGACCGACTCCTACGCGGCCCGCGACCGGCTCGGCACGCTCGCCCGGCTCGCCGAGGTGTACCGGCCCGGCGACACCGACTTCGGCTGGACCCGCATCACCAACTGGCGCTCGCTGCTGGCGGCCGCGCTCGACCAGGACCACGAGGAGATCACCGTGGGCGAGGTGTCGGCGGAGCCGGACAGCCCGTCCGCGGAGCTGCTGGCGGCCTGGCTGGAGGTGCGGCTCGGCATCCGGGTCGTCCGGACGGCCTCCGAGGGGCCGGGCATCACGGGCGTCCGGCTGACGACCAAGGAGGGCGACATCGAGGTGTCGCGCCACGACGGGCGGGTCGCGACGCTGTCGCGTCCGGGGCAGCCGGACCGGCAGGTCGCGCTGCACCGCCGTCCGATGGCCGACCTGCTGGCCGAGGAGCTGCGCCGGCTCGACCCGGACGAGGTGTACCAGGACGCGGTGACGCGGTTCGCCAAGGACCTGACGGCCGCGACCACGCCGCAGGAGGCCGGCGCGCCCGGCGCGTCCGGCGCGGCGGGTAAGAAGGCCGGCGGCGAGGACAAGGACGGCGCGGCGAAGAAGGCGGCGCCGGCCAAGCGTTCGGGGTCGGGCAAGTGAGCACCCCCGCCGTCCTGGTCCACCGCGACCAGGAGCTGCTGGCGAAGGCCGCGGCCGCCCGGCTGGTCACCCGGATCGTGGACGCGCAGGCCGCGCGCGGCACCGCCTCGGTGGTGCTGACCGGCGGCGGCGTCGGCACGGCCGTCCTGTCCGCGCTGAACGCCACGCCCGCGCGGGACGCGATCGACTGGCGCAAGCTGGACATCTGGTGGGGCGACGAGCGCTTCCTGCCGACCGGTGACCCCGAGCGCAACGAGACCGGCGCGCGCGAGGCGCTGCTGGACCACGTGGACCTCGACCCGGCGCGGGTGCACCCGATGCCCGCGACCAACGGCCCCGACGGCGCCGACCCCGAGGCCGCCGCCGCCCGGTACGCCGAGGAGCTGCGCCGCGCGGCGCGTCCGGAGGACCACGGGCCCGTCCCGTCGTTCGACGTTCTGATGCTCGGTGTCGGTCCGGACGCGCACGTCGCGTCGCTGTTCCCCGGCATGCCCGCGCTGTACGACGAGCGTCCGGTGGTGGGCGTGCGCGGCGCGCCGAAGCCGCCGCCGACGCGCATCTCGCTGACCCTGCCGTCCCTGCGGGCGGCGCGGGACGTGTGGGTGCTCGCGGCGGGCGGGTCGAAGTCCAAGGCCGTCCGGTTGGGGCTGTCGCCCGAGGCCGGGCCGGTGCAGGTGCCGGTGGCGGGCGCGCGCGGTCGGCGTTCCACGCTGTTCCTGCTCGACCGCGCCGCCGCGGCGGAGCTGCCCCCGGGAATCGAGCGCATCGCGTCCCCGTGATCTGACCTGCGTGAACGTGTGAGAGCCGCGCCGATGGCGCGGCTCTCACACGTTTATCCACAGAATCCCGCCCGCCCTTCTGGGTAGGACGCCCGTGCTTACCCTGAAGGGGACGACGGGGAGGTAAACGCGTGGGCAAGACTGTGAAAGGCGTGGCGCTGGCTGCCGCGTTGACGCTGGTGGTGGCGGGGTGCTCGTCCGGGGGCGGCGGGAAGTCCGGCGAGGGCGGCAAGAAGGACGACGCTCCCCCACTGACGATCACTCCCGCCAACGGCGCGCAACAGGTCGCGCCCGACCAGCCCGTGGTGGTGAAGGCCGCGAAGGGCAGGGTGACCGACGTCGCCGTGGCCGACGCCAAGGGCCGCAAGGCCGAGGGCAGGCTGTCGCCGGACGGTAAGAGCTGGCAGACGTCCTGGGGGCTGACGCCGGGTGCGACCTACACCGTGACCGCGCACGGCGACGGCGGGAAGAAGGGCGCGGTGACCTCCACGTTCACCACGCTCGCCGCCCAGCGCAAGCTGGAGAGCGGGCTCGCGCCGCTGAACGGCGAGCCCGTCGGTGTCGGCATCCCCATCCAGCTGATGCTGAGCCGCGACGTCGCGACGAAGACGGGGAAGCAGGCCGTCGAGCGCTCTTTGGAGCTGCGGACGTCCACTCCGGTCACGGGCGCGTGGTATTGGATCAGCGACCGGGAGGTCGACTTCCGGCCGAAGGAGTACTGGCCGTCCGGCACGAAGGTGAAGCTGGTCGCGCACCTGTCCGGGGTGAAGGCGGGCACCGGCCTCTACGGCGTGAAGGACCGCACGCTCGCCTTCACCATCGGCGCGAAGCACTACACCCGCATCAGCGCGGAGGACCACGAGGCGAAGGTCTACAACGGCGGGAAGCTGGTCCGCACGCTGCCGGTCAGCCTGGGCCGTCCGGGCGACGACAGCTACACCGGCGTCATGATCGCGCAGGAGAAGGACGCCCACATCATCATGGACTCCGCGACCACCGGCGACCCCGGCGCGTACCGGATCCCGACGGACTGGAACGTCCGCATGACCTACAGCGGCACGTTCGTCCACGCCGCGCCGTGGTCCACGGGGGCCCAGGGCAACTCCAACGTCAGCCACGGCTGCGTGAACGCCGCGCCCTCGGACGCCAAGTGGTTCTTCGACTTCACCAACCGCGGCGACATCATCGAGGTCACCGGCACGTCCCGCAAGCTCCGGTTCGGCAACGGCCCCACCCCGTGGGCGAAGTCCTGGGAGGACTGGCTGCAGGGCAGCGCCCTCGGCCAACCCGTGACCACCGCTCCCCTCACCTGACCTTCCGTCGGAGCCGGCGGCGCACTGCCCGCCCCCGGGGACGCGGCACTGCCCGTCCCCGGGGGGCGGCCCCGGGCGGAGCGATCGGCAGGCGGTCAGAGGGCGGCGACGGCGTCGATCTCGACGAGGCAGCCGGGATTGAGGCCGGCGACGACGTGGACGGTGATCGCGGGCGGCGGGTTCTTCGGGTCCCACATCTCCTGGAAGGCGGCGTAGCCGTCGTTGAAGGAGTGGCCCTCCACGACGGCGATGCGCCAGTGGACGATGTCCGCGAGCGTCGCTCCCTCGCTCTCCAGGATGGTCGCCAGGTTGCGCAGCGCCTGGGCGGCCTGCTCCGCGACCGTGGGGCCGACGACCTTCCCGTCCGGGCCGACCCCGTTCTGCCCGCCGACGTAGATCGTCTTGGCCGGTCGCTCGACCACGACGGCCTGGCTGAACGCGGGGCTGCGATGCAAGCCCTCGGGGTTGACGTGTCGAACGCTCATCGAATGCCCTCCTGAAACCGGTATAAGCGGTGTCGCTCGACACCAGTTATACTGGTTTCATGCGAGCGCGCACAACCGGACGGGTTCTCCACGACCCCAAGGGCGGGTCGTTCCGGTTCGACGCCGGGGCCGTCTGCCTCGACTTCGTCTACACCGGCGGCGAGGGCAGGTACGCGGTCTTCGAGACCCTCCACGACCCCGCCGACCTGGCCGAATGGCTGGCGGCACCCCCACTGTCGGCCGTCCTGACGGCTCCGGTGACGGCCGCGGAACTGCGCGCCGCCAAGACCCTGCGGCAGGCCCTCTGGGTCGTGGCGCACGCCCGGGCCGACGGCCTGCCGCCACCCGCCGACCAGGTCGCGGTCATCAACAGCGCCGCGTCCGCCCCTCCCCTGGCCCCCGAACTCCGGGACGAGGGGGCCACAGTCGGCTGGGCGGCCCCGGTGACCGCGACGCAGGCGCTGTCGACGCTGGCGCGGGAGATGATCGACCTGCTGACCGGGCCGCTCGCCGACCGCTTCCGCGAATGCGCGAGCGACAACTGCCCCCTGGTGTTCGTCGACTCGTCCCGCCCGGGCGCCCGCCGCTGGTGCTCGATGGAACGCTGCGGCAACCGCCACAAACTCCGCACCCACCGCGCCCGCCACTCCGAGGACGCCTAAACCATCGTCGACGTCCAAGGAAGCCCGGGGCGACGTCGGAGTCCGGGAGGCGGGAGGAGCTAGTCGCGGCCGGGGTGGAGGATTTCTTGTTGCCAGGTCGGGCGGGGCTGGGTGTGGAGGGTCCAGTAGTGCTCGGCGATGTCGTCGGGGTCGAAGTCGGTGCCGGGGGCGACCGGGCCGGCGATCGTGACGGTCGCCGCGTGCACGCCGGACGCGCCGTACTGCTGGTCGATGAGGGTGACCAGGGTCCGGACGCCCGCCTTGCCCAGCGAGAGGCTGACGTACTCCGGCTTCGGCTCGGGCATGCCGCCGGTGATGATGAACGTGCCGCCGCCGCGTTCGGCCATGGCCGGGGCGAGGTGGGCGGCGGCGTTCGCGGCGCCGACCACGTTGACCGCCCAGGCGTCCAGGTGGTCGCGCACCGACAGTTCGCCGAGGACGTCCGGGCGGATGAGCGCCGCGTTGTAGACGACGGCGTCCGGGACGCCGTGCTCGGCGACGGCCTTGTCGAGCGCGGCCTCCAGGCTGGACTTGTCGGCGGCGTCGGCGGTGAAGGTGGCGACCGGGACTCCCGTGGGCGCGAGCGCCTCGGCCGCGGCCTGGAGGGTCTCGCGGTTGCGGGCGAGCAGGGCGACCGGCAGGCCCTCCGCGGCGAACCTGCGTGCCACGGCCTGCCCGACCCCCGGCCCCGCACCGATGATCACCACTCCGGGCATCGACGCCCCCCCTCTCGTCCTTGATCGTTCCAGCGGGGATCGTAAAGGCTGACATTAGTGTGAGGGTCAAGCGCCGGGCGGTGGGGATAGACCAAAGTCGATGGGCGGACGACCGATGGCGGGCTCGCGGGGCGCGGGCTCCTCGGTAGCGTCGGTGCGGTGAGAGGCGGACGGTCGGCCCGGGAATGGGCCGGCGACATCGGCGTCACGGCGCTGGCGGCGCTGCTGGGGTTCGTCACGGTCGGGCTGTCCCAGATCGACCAGCCGAGGCAGAACAGCGTCCACGCGGAGGTCCGGGAGCTGGTCCTGGGCGTGTTGTGCTGCCTGGCGATGCTGTTGTTCCGGCGGCGGTTCCCGGTGGCGCTGGCGGTCGGGCTGACCCTCGCGCAGTTGGCGGGGGCCGCGGCCTACGGGGTGACGGCGGTCGCGCTGTTCAGCGTCGCGGCGCTGCGGCCGTGGCGGGTGGCGGTGCCGATAGCGCTGGCGCAGACGGCGGTCGTCTGCGGGCTGATGGTGCTGGTCGCCACCTCCCGGCAGGGGCTGGTGGAGGGGGCGGTCGTCTTCACGCTGACCCACGCCGTCCTGGTCACGGCCGGGATGCTGGTCAGGTCGCGGCGGCTGCTGGTCGAGTCGCTGCGCGAACGCGCCCGGCAGGCCGAGGAGGGGCAGCGGCTGCGCGTCGAGGAGGCGCGGCTGCTGGAGCGCGAGCGGCTCGCGCGCGAGATGCACGACGTGCTGGCGCACCGGATCTCGCTGCTCGCCGTCCACGCCGGGGCCCTGGAGTTCGGCCCGGACGCGCCGCAAGCGCAGCGCGACGCCGCGGGGATCATCCGGCGCGGCGCCTACGAGGCGATGGAGGACCTGCGCGAGGTCATCGGCGTCCTGCGCGCCGTCCCGGAGACGTCGGACCGCGCCCCGGAGCGGCCTCAGCCGACGCTGGCCGACCTTTCGTCCCTGGTCACCGAGGCCCGCGACGCCGGGGACCGGGTGGAGTTGGACGTGCGGACCCTCCGCGGGAGAGCCGACTCCGGCGTTCCGGGCGGGGAGGTGCCCGCGCGGATCGGGCGGCACGCGTATCGGATCGTCCAGGAGGGCCTGACCAACGCGCGCAAGCACGCGCCGGGGGCCCGGGTGCGTGTCGCGCTGCGCGTGGAGGACGGCGAGCTGGTCGTCCGCATCGAGAATCCGCTTCCGCCGGGGACCGCGCACGACGCGTCCCCGGAGAGCGGACGGGCGGTCTCGGGCCTGCCGGGGGCGGGGGCCGGGCTGCTGGGGCTGGACGAGCGGGTGGCGCTGGTCGGCGGGACGCTGGCGCACGGGCGGACGCCGCAGGAGACGTTCCTGCTGGTGGCCCGGCTACCGCTCGGCGACTCCTAGAGTGGGGACGTGGCTGAGGTGATCCGGGTGCTCATCGTGGACGACGACCCGCTCGTCCGCGCGGGGTTGGCGATGATGCTGGCGGGGGCGGACGACCTGGAGATCGTCGCGGACGTCGCGGACGGCTCCGAGGTCGTCCCGGCCGTGAACGAGCACCGCCCGGACGTGGTGCTGATGGACATCCGGATGCCGCGCGTGGACGGCCTGGCCGCGACCCAGCTGCTGCGGTCCCGCCGCGAGCCGCCCGAGATCATCATCCTGACCACCTTCGACACCGACGACCACATCCTGCGGGCGATGCGCGCGGGGGCGAGCGGCTTCCTGCTCAAGCACACCCCGCCGCCGGAGATCATCCGGGCGATCCGGCAGGTCGCGGCCGGGGAGCCGATGCTGTCCCCGCCGGTGCTGCGCAAGATGATGGGGTACGTCGCCGAGGCCGGGGTCGACCCGCGCCGGGAGCGGGCGCGCGCGCTGCTCGACCGGCTGAGCGAGGGCGAGCTGGCCGTCGCGACCCGCGTCGGGCGCGGCCTCACCAACAGCGAAATCGGCCGCGAGCTGTCGCTGAGCGTGGCGACGGTGAAGGCGTACGTGTCCCGGCTGCTGGCGAAGCTGGAGCTCAACAACCGCGTCCAGATCGCGCTGCTCGTCCACGACGCCGCGCTCGACGCCTGACGTTCGGCGCGCGCGGCCCCGTCCGACCGACGGCCGCCCGGGTATAGACCTCCGTCGATCACTCCCCGACCTTCGGACGTTTCGGGCATCACGCTCGGAACGCGAGGCTGGAGGCATGATCGAAGTCGAGCGACTGACCAAGCGCTACGGCCCGGCCACGGCGGTGCGGGACGTGAGTTTCGTGTGCCGCCCGGGCACCGTGACGGGGTTCCTCGGGCCGAACGGCGCCGGCAAGTCCACCACGATGCGCATGATCTGCGGGCTGACGCCCGCCTCGTCCGGGACGGCGACCGTGCTCGGGGTGCCGTTCGCGTCGCTGCCCAACCCCGGGCGGCACGTCGGGGTGCTGCTGGACGCGTCCGCCCAGCACGCGGGCCGCACCGGCCGCGAGACGCTCGCGCTGACCGCGCGCCTGCTCGGCGTCCCAGGCGGGCGCGCGGACGAGATGCTGGAGACGGTCGGCCTCGCGGGCCGGGCCGCGACCCGCCGCGTCGGCGACTACTCGCTCGGCATGCGGCAGCGGCTCGGGATCGCGCAGGCGCTGGTCGGGGACCCGTCCGTGCTGATCCTCGACGAGCCCGCCAACGGCCTGGACCCCGAGGGCATCTACTGGATGCGCTCGCTGCTGCGCGGCTTCGCCGACCGGGGCGGCACCGTGCTGCTGTCCTCGCACCTGCTGCACGAGGTGGAGGCGGTCGCCGACACGCTCGTGGTGATCGCTGGCGGCCGGGTCGCGGCGAGCGGGACCAAGTCCGAGCTGCTCACGCCGTCCGGCCGGACGCTCGTCCGCGCGCTGGACCCGGCGGCCCTCACCACGGCGCTGGCCGGGGCGGGCCTGCCGGTCGTCCGCCGCGAGGCGGCCGCCGACGGGACGGGCGAGGCGCTCGTGGTGTAGGCCCCGGCCGAGGCCGTCGGACGGGCGGCCGCCGCGTCCGGGGTCGTGCTGGTGGAGCTGCGCCAGGCCGGCGGGGGCGGCCTGGAGGAGCTCTTCCTCACCCTCACCGGCGGGCAGGCCCGTCCGGCGGCGCAGTCACCCGTTCCGCAGGAGGCAGTCCGATGACCGTGCTGGATCTGGCCCAGGCCCCGGCGCGTCCGCCGCTGACGCGGCTCACGCTGGTCGAGCTGCGCAAGATGACCGACACCCGCGCGGGCCGCTGGCTGCTGGCGATCATCGCGCTGGTCGCGGTCGCCGCGGTCGTGGTGTTCATGGCGTTCCGGCCCGGGGACGAGCAGTCGGCGGGCCAGCTGTTCGCACTGTCCCAGGTCGGCGTGGGCCTGCTGCTGCCGGTCGTCGGCATCCTCGCGGTGACGGGCGAGTGGTCGCAGCGGACGGCGCTGACGACGTTCACGCTCGTCCCGCAGCGGCTGCGGGTCCTGGCGGCCAAGGCGCTCGCGGCGGTCGTGCTCGCGACCGGGTTCGTGCTGCTCGGCCTGCTGCTCGGCTTCCTCGGCCGCGCCGTCGGCGGCGCGTTCGGCCTGTCGTCGGGCGACTGGGGCATCCCGGTGCGCGCGATCGGGTCGATGCTGCTCGTGGAGGTCGCGACGGTGCTGATCGGCGTCGCGTTCGGGGCCGCGCTGATGAACTCGCCGGTCGCGATCGTGCTCTACTTCGTCCTGCCGACGGCGTGGACGACGGTCGGCACGATGGTGAAGGCGCTGCGCGACGCGTCCGCGTGGCTCGACACGAACCGCGCGTTCGAGCCGCTGAGCGGCGAGACCCCGGCCACCGGCACCGAGTGGGCGAGGGCGGGGACGGCCGTCGCGCTCTGGATGCTGCTGCCCCTGGCGATCGGCGCGTACCGGCTGGTCAAGCGCGAAGTGAAGTAGCGGGCTGAGGCCGTCTTCCGCAGGGAGGGCGGCCTTCGCGCGCCCAGTCCCCCACGCGTTCTCTAGCAAGGTCGGAAGGCTCGTGGGATCGTGCTCGGGATGGACGGGCGGATCGCAGCATTACGCACCAACTTGGGACGTCTCACGCAGCGCAGACTTCTCGCCACCCCCTGGGTCCTCGACGCCGCCGTCTGCGCGGTCGC
The DNA here is from genome assembly GCF_040675125.1 of Spirillospora sp. NPDC049652. Lineage (NCBI taxonomy): Bacteria > Bacillati > Actinomycetota > Actinomycetes > Streptosporangiales > Thermomonosporaceae > Spirillospora > Spirillospora sp. NPDC049652. The sequence goes on from NZ_JBFAOF010000024.1 coordinate 11,693, forward strand.
CGCACTCGGCGACGCGTACCGGATCGGCACGGGGACGGCGGGGACCGGCGGCAGGGCCGCCGACGGATGGGCGTTCGGTCTCGGGGTCGCGATGGCCGCCTGCCTGGCGGGGCGCCAGCGGTGGCCCGCGCTCGTCCTCGCGCTCGTGGGGGCGCAGTGGCTGGTCTACCACCTGCTCGACTACCCGGGCGGCGCTCCGGCCGTCGCGGTGTGGGTGGCGCTGTACTCGGTGGCGGCCGCGCCCCGGCGGCGTATGGGGCTCGTCCTGGCCGCCGGCCTCATCGTGGCCGATCTCGAAGGGCGGGCGCGTCACACCGGCGTGGGGCTGTTCGACTCCGTCCTGGACGGGACGACCGTGCTGTTCGCGACGATGCTGCTGCTCGGGGACGCCGTCCGCAGCAGGCGCGCGAGGCGGCTGGAGTTCGAGGGGCGGATCGCGGCGCTGGCGCGGCGGCGCGAGGACGAGACCGCGCGGCGGGTCGCCGAGGAGCGGATCCGGATCGCGCGTGAGCTGCACGACGTGTCGGCGCACACGATCACGGTCATCGGGGTGCAGTCGAGCGTCGCGGCGGAGTTCCTGGACGACGATCCCGCGCGCGCCCGCGAGGCGCTGCGGGCGGTGCGGCTGGCGACCAGCGAGGCTCTCGGGGAGCTGCGGGCGACCGTCCGGGTGCTGCGCGAGGACGGGGACGCGGAGGGGACCGTTCCCGCGCCGGGCCTCGGCGACCTGGACCGGCTCGCCCGCACCTACGGCGACACCGGGCCGCGCATCACGGTCCGGACGGAGGGCGAGGCCCGCGCGGTCCCGCGCGTCGTCGGCCTCACGGCCTACCGGATCGTGCAGGAGGCACTGGCCAACGCCGTGCGCCACGGTGATCCGGAGACGGTCGAGGTGGCCGTCCGGTACCGTGACGGCGGCCTTGATCTTGAGATCCGGGACGACGGCCACGGCGTCTCGGACACCGTCCCCGCGCAGGGCGGCGGCGGTTTCGGGCTGCGGGGCATGGCCGAGCGCGCGGCCGGGCTGGGCGGCCGGGTCGACGCCGGACCGGTGGCCGGCGAGGGCGGGTTCCGGGTGCGCGCATGGCTGCCCTGGAAGGGGACGACATGACGCGGGACATTCCGATCCGGGTGCTTCTGGCCGATGACCAGACGCTGGTGCGCGCCGGGTTCCGGGCGCTGCTCGAACGCGCCGAGGACATCGAGGTCGTCGGCGAGGCGGCGGACGGCGACGAGGCGGTCGCGCTCGCCCGGGAGCACCGCCCGGACGTCGTCCTCATGGACGTCCGCATGCCCGGCACGGACGGCCTGGACGCCACGCGGACGCTCCTCGCGGACGAGCGGCTCGCCGCCACCCGCGTCGTGGTGCTGACGACGTTCGACGACGACGAGTACGTGTTCGGGGCGCTGCACGCGGGCGCGAGCGGCTTCCTGCTCAAGGACATCGCCCCGGACGAGCTGCGGCGGGCCGTCCGGACGGTGGTGGCGGGCGACGCGCTGCTCGCGCCGAGCGTGACCAGGCGGCTGATCTCGGCGTTCGTGGGCCGCTCGGGCCCGGCGGGCCGGGCACCGGTCGAACCGGGACGGCTGGCGGCGCTCACCGCCCGCGAGCGGCAGGTCGTGGCGCTGGTCGCGGAGGGCCTGACCAACCAGGACATCGCGGACCGGCTGGAGATGCGTCCCATGACCGCGAAGACGCACGTCAACCGGGCGATGCTGAAACTCGGGGCCCGCGACCGCGCGCACCTGGTCGTGATCGCCTACCAGTCGGGCCTGTCCGGGATACCGCGCCCGGAGTAGCGGCCGTGCGGCGAACGCCGTAGCGCGGAGCGTTCCGGGGGCTGACGGAATCCGCGCCGCGTTTTCCTACCGTCCAGGGCATGGATTCACACACCAGACTCATCGCCGGGAGCTGCCTGATCCTGGCCCCGGTCGTCCAGGCGGCGTCCTCGTTCTTCTGGCAGGGCCAGCGGCAGGGCATCACCACCGGCGCGTTCATCATGGTCGCGACGCTCCTCTGGATCGTCGGCCTGGCGCGCGTCTTCCACGACATCGAGGACCGCGTCCCCCGGTACGCGGCGGTCGCGTTCCCGCTCGCGGTGTACGGCTGCCTCGGCGGCGCGTCCTTCGGCCTGCAGGGCATGTACGAGGAGCTGTTCGGGGCCTCGCACGCCGAGACCGTCCGGCTCGTGGGCGAGCACCCGGTCGCCGCGTTCCTCACCCTCTGGGTCGCGGGCGTGCTGTTCCCGACCAGCATGGCGGTGCTCGGCGCCGTGCTGACCCGCATCCGCCACCTGCCGCTGCCGACCGGCGTCCTGATGGTCGCCGGGGCCTTGGTCTTCCCGCTGAGCAGGATCCCCCGCGAGGTCGCCGTGGCGCACATCGCCGACCTCGTCCTGATCCTCCCCTTCGCCCACCTCGGCATCCGAACGCTGACGGCCGGACGCACCAGCAAGACCCCCGCGCCCGGCCCGCCCCTCAGCACAGAACGCGGCTGACGCACAGCCGGGGCCGGGCTCGGGCGGTCAGGCGAAGTGCCAGCGGGTGGCGCCGTAGGGTTCGGCGATGGCGACGCCTACGGCCGCGCGGGCGGTGAAGCGGTAGAGGTGCCACGGGCCCGGCCCGGCGCTCTGCGCGCTGTAGGGCGCGGTGATCGCGTCGCCGGCGGGCTCGGCGGGCCAGCCCCCGGCGGCGTAGACGGCGGCGACCCGGGCGATCTCGGCCGCGTCGGTGGTCCGCTCGGCGGTCCCTTCGAGGACGAGGTCCACGCCGGGCAGGCGCGCGGAGAGCGTGCAGGCGGGGTTGGCCGCCAGGCGCTGCGACTTGCGGGTCCCGGGGCCGCTGGTGAAGTACAGGCGGCCCTCGGACTCGGCGACGCCGATGCCCGCCGAGTGCGGACGGCCGTCCGGGCCGACCGTCCCGAGGAACACGGGCGTCTCCGGCAGCGGCAGCCCGGCGGCGAGGCCCTCCGCCACCCGGCTCCAGGGCAGTTTCGCCTCGCCGTAGATGTTGAGGTCGGTGGCTTCGACGGGTTCGGCCAGCATGTCTCCTCCTTCGGAGTGGTACCGAGAGTGACCGCCGGGCGGGCGGAAACTCATCGGCCTGCGCCGGTCATCCTGCCTCGGCGGCCTCCTGAGCTGCGAGAAGTTCGTCGGCGTGTCCGCTCAGCCAGTCCCCCAGGGCCCTGAGCGGCCCTTCGAAGAGGCTTCGGCCGAGCGGGGTGAGGGCGTACTCGACGCGCGGCGGGGCCTCGGCGAAGGAGCGGCGGGTGACCAGCCCGTTGGCGAGCAGCCGGTGCAGGGCCTCCGTCAAAACCTTGTCGCTGACGCCGCCGAGGGCGTCCCTGACCGCGCGGCGGCGCAGCGGCTCGTCGCGCAGGGCGATGATGACGAGCGGGTCCCAGGTGTGGGCGAGCAGTTCGAGGCCCGTCCGCATGCGGCAGTCGACGATCAGCTCGCCGGCGTGGTCGCGCGGCTCGTCCCTGGTCAGGTCAGCGGTCACCCGCCCATGATCCCCGATCCGATGCGCACCGGATGGTGCGTTTCGCGATGCCTAGATTGGCCGCTCCGAACAGCGACGGAAGGCAGCGGAATGCGAATCGGCATCATCGGGACGGGGCACATGGCGAGGACGCTCGGTGCGCGCTGGGCGCGCGCGGGGCATGAGGTCGCGATCGCGGGCCGGTCGGCCGCGAAGGCGCGGGCACTGGCGGACGAGGTGGGCGCAGAGGCTGTCGTGCCGGAGGCCGTCGCCACCGGACGGGACGCCGTCCTGGTCGCCGTCGCCTGGGACGCGGCCGAGTCCATGGTGGCGCTGGCGGACGTCCCGTCCGGAACGGTGCTCATCGACGCGACGAACGCCGTCGAGCACGGCATCGGACGCCTGGTCATCGCGCCGGGCGAGTCGATGGCAGGGCGGATCGCGGACGCCGCGCCCGGCGCGCACGTGGTGAAGGCGTTCCACACGTTCCCGTTCACCCAGTGGGCGTCCGCCCCCGGCGACGCCTCCTCGGAGGACTCGGCGGAGGTGTCACGGGGGCCGGTCGTCGTGATGTGCGGCGACGACCCGGGCGCACTCAAAACCGCGGGTGAACTGGCCCGTGACCTGGGCGGAGTGCCGGTCGTCCTCGGCGGCCTCGACCGGGCGCGGCAGTTGGAGGAGGTGGCGGGCTTCGTGATCGGGATGGCCTTCGCCGGACACGACCCGTCCGCCGCCGTCCCGAAGATCTGAGCGCCGCCCGGCTACGGTTACCGCATGACGGGCCAAATACCTGATGCGGTGATTTACCAGGATCGCTCGTACGCGCTGGCGGGCGAGGCCGGCGAGGGCCTGTTCTCGCCGGCCGCCCTGGGGCTTCGGCCCGTCCCCCTGTCGACCGCGTGCTGGCGCGGCCACGTGTGCGAGTACACCGTGCTGGGCGGCGAACTCGTCCTCACGGGACTGGAGATGCGGGTCGGGGGCGAGCCGCCGACGGTGTTCGGCGTCGCCCCCGTCCACCGTGAGGGTGCTCGCGGCCCTCGCTACCAAGGCCTTCGGGAGCCGATGCGGTTCACCGGGCGGCTGGTGCTCGGCCGCGAGCTCCTCAGCGAGTGGTACGTCCACATGGGCTTCCAGAGCGCCTGGAAGTACGAGGAGGTCCGGGAGCTGGTGTTCGCCGACGGCCGCCTGACCGGCGCCCACGACCGGTCGGAGGACGCCGCGCGCCGCCGCCGCGCCGAAGCCGACGTGCACCGCCGCCGCAACGAGGAAGCCGCCGCCCAGGACCGCGCCCGCCCGGGACCACCGCCCCCCGCCCAGCAGGACGCGACACACGCGTGGATCGAAAAGAGCTTCAGCCGGGACATCGACCTGTAGCCCCCTGCGCCGTCACCCGTCCTCATGGACGCTCCCCTTGCTTCTGTACCTACTAGTATGTACGGTCATGGCATGGACACCAGGGAGCGGCTGATCGAGAGCGCTCGGGAACTGCTGTGGGAACGCGGATACGTGGGCACCTCGCCCAAGGCCGTCCAGCAGCGGTCCGGGGCCGGCCAGGGCAGCATGTACCACCACTTCCGCGGCAAGCCCGACCTCGCGCTGGCCGCGATCACGCGCACCTCCGACGACATGCGGGACCGCGCCGACGCCGAACTCTCCGCCCCGGGCAGCCCGGTCCAGCGCATCACCACCTACCTGCGCCGCGAACGCGAGGCTCTGCGCGGCTGCCCCGTCGGCCGCCTCACCCAGGACCCGGACGTCATGGCCGACCCCGCCCTCCGCGCCCCCGTCGAGACAACCTTCGCCTGGCTGCGGACCAGGCTCGCCGACGTCCTCACCGAAGCGCAGCGGGCGGGCGAACTCGACAACGACCTCGACCCCGCCGACACCGCCGCCGCGTTCGTCGCGGTTCTTCAAGGCGGCTACGTGCTCGCCCGCGCCGCCGGTGACGCGAGCGCGTACAGCCAGGCCGTGGACGGCGTGCTCGGGCTGCTGTCCGGACACGTCCGCGACGACGCGCCGCCCGTCCGCCGGTAGCCGCGCCCGGACGCCCGGACGCCCGGCCTGACCTGCTGAACCGAGACAGATTCCAAGGAGGAACCCGAATGCCTCTCGTCCGTATTGACGCGGTCCGCGCCGACCAGAAGCGACTCGAAGGACTCGGCCGCGCGGTCCACGACGCCCTGGTCCAGGCCATCGGCATCCCGGAGGACGACCTGTTCCAGGTGCTCAACGGCGGCAGCGGCGGCGACGCGCAGAGCGTCGTCCGCTACGACGACGGCTACCTCGGCGTCCGCCGGGACGACGAGTTCGTCGTCATCGGCATCACGATGCGCTCCGGCCGGACGGCCGACCAGAAGCAGGCCCTCTACCGGCGGATCGCCGAGCTGGCGCAGGAGTACACCGGCACCGAGCCGCGCAACGTCTTCGTCAGCATCACCGAGAACGAGTTCATCGACTGGTCGTTCGGCGAGGGCGTCGCCCAGTACGTGGAAACCGCCCGTCCCAACTGAGTTCGGCCGTCCGGCCGTTCCCCCGGCGGATGGTCCGGGAAATCGGATCGCCCGCCCGGGGCGCGGGCTGGCACGCTGCCCTCATGGCTAACGCGGAAGTCCTTCTCATCGGCGGACGCGCCGGAGTCGGCAAGACGACGGTCGGCTGGGAGGTGTCGGCGCTGCTCCGCGCGGCCTCCGTCCGTCACGCCGTCATCGACGGGGACTTTCTGGGGCAGGTGCATCCGGCCCCCGAGGGCGACGCCGACCGGTCAGCCATCACCGAGGCCAACCTGACCGCCGTCTGGGCCAACTTCGCCCGCCTCGGATACCGCCGCCTGGTCTACACGAACACCGCGAGCGTCCTCCCGGAGGCGACGGGCATGTTCGCGCGCGCCATGGGCGAGGACGTGCGGATCGTCCGGATCCTGCTCACCGCCTCCGACACCACCGCGCGCGAGCGGCTGACAGGCCGGGAGCTGGGCTCCGGGCTGGAGCATGAGCTGCGGAACAGCATCCGCAAAGCACGCATGCTGGACGAACGGGCCGCGGCGGACACCGTGCGCGTGCCCACTGACGGGCGTCGCGTTCCGGACATCTCCCGCGAAGTGATCGCCGCCACGGGCTGGGTCACTCCCCCGTAGACTCCGCGCATGCTGCTCAAGGACGCCACGCGCATGATCCTCAGCGAGTCCGCCGACCATCCCGAGCTCATGCGCCTCTCGCGACGCGCTCACGACGAGCTGGCCGACGGACGCCCCGTCCCGCACACGGCGCTGAGCGAGATTCTCAGAATGGCCGCCCGCAAGAACCTGTTCCCCGCGCTGCGGCAGAGGCATGGAGTGCCGGTGTTCGAGGACATGGTCATGACCCTCGGCCGCGAGATCGACCGCCAAGCCCCGGTCGTCCGCCGCTGAGGGACCCGCCCCTGGACGCGAGTCGTGAGGGTTCAGACCTCGCGGCTCGCCCGGGGGCCGTCCAGCGGCATGCCCAGGGCCTCGCTCGCCGCCAGGATGTTCACGTAGTCCCTGTAGTGGACGATACGTCCGTCGCGGACGGTCATCACGACGATGTTGGGCAGCGCGAAACCGCGACCGGTCGCGCTCGACGTCCCGACGGCGTACTGCTCGACCACGATGACGCCGGGGTCGGTGGTCTCGCGGATCACCACGTCGTCGTAGGACTCGTAGCGGAGCGGGCCGTCCTTCCAGGTGGCCTCCAGGAAGGCGCGGATCTCTCCGCGTCCGCGCATCCGGGACGGGATGCCGGGGCGGGAGAAGGGGAACTCGTGCAGGGCGTCCTCTGCGTACAGGTCGACCATGTCGTCCAGCGCCTTGTCGATCGACGCCCGCTGGTACCGCGCCAGAACCTCGCGCGGCCCGGCGGGGTTCGCGGTCGAGTCGGTCATGGGGCCTCCTCAGAGATCGAACGCGCCGTCCTTCACACGCCCCAGGAACGCGCCCCACGTCCCCGGCTCGAACGCCAGCACCGGCCCAGCCGGGTCCTTCGAATCCCGTGCGGCCACGAGACTCCCACCAGGACGCGAGCCGACCTCCACGCATTCCGTCCCTTGGATCGAAGAGTGGCTGCTGGTCCGCCACCGGTAGCCGGGAAAACGCTGCTCGCTCATACCTCGGAGCGTAGCCCTTCGATCATGTTGCGGGAATCGGGTTCGGACATGGCCACTTCGCGGATCCGGTCGAACGTTTCCCCGTAGATATGGAGCTCCGCCACTTCGTCGATGTACCAGCTGCGCGTGAGGCTGTGCACGGTCACGACCTGAAAATCCGGCTCCGGTCCGACGTCGAGAATGGTGAACGGTCCTTCCGCACCAGCGTGAAACCCTGCCGAGAAGGGAAGGACTCGCAGGTCGAATCCGGGCCTGCCGCTCTCGGCGAGCAGTCGCTCCAGCTGCGCGGTCCTCAACTCCGCGCCGCCGGACATCTGGTGGAGTGCTGCCTCACCGAGGATCACTTCCACGCGCACGGAACGTCCTGCCCGCACAAGGTCCCGCTGGCGGCCGAGTCGGAATTCGATCTCCGTCTCGACGCTCCGGCTGCTGGGCAATCCCTTGCCCGCAAGCGTGATGATCGCCCGCGCGTAGTCCTCGGTCTGAAAGAGGCCGTGGACATACGTCGGCGTGAAGATACGAAGGCGGCTGGCGTCGGACTCCAGCGAGGCGAAGTCCAGCACGCTCGGGTCGAGGCGCTGTTCGAACGTGTGCCACCAGCCGTACTGCCTCCCCTGCCGTGCCAGCGAGAGCAGGCGCTTTCGCACGGCCTCATCGGTCACGCCGTACTCGTCCAGGATGTACAGCAGATCTCGGGGGCGAATGGACTGGAGTCCGTTCTCGAACGCGCTCAGCGACGAGGCCGAACGGTCGATGAGTTGGGCCGCCTCCCCCTGGGTCAGACCGCGCGCCTCACGGAACTCGCGTAGCGCGTCGCCGATCTTCCGGCGACGGTAGGCCCTGCGCTCCTCGTATGCCATGGACGAATCCTGTCACGCAGAGTGCGGTCGCCAACTCCCTGCGTAAGGACTCTGCAATATCCGCTTCTGAAATTTCAGCCCCGCGACGCCACCGCGAACGGGAAGAACGCGATGCTTCGCAAAGTGTTGAAGTGATCACTCTCCGCCATGAACCTTGCGTTGACATGGAACGGAGGGTCGATGAGGACACCGAGTGAAGATCGCTTCCGGCTGCTCGTGCGGCTGGCGTGGGAACTGCGGGCGATACCCGCGTCCACGACGCTCGTCTTCCCCTATTACGCCGAGCCCGTGCTTTTCGTGCCGTGCCGGGACGGGCGCAGCGAGCCCGTACTCGCCGTCACCCGGGACGGGAGCTGGCGGCTGGTGTGGCGCGGGCGCATGCTCACCGAGAGCCACCTCGCCCAGGCCGCCCGCCGCATCGCGACGGAGGCCTCCGCGTGAACACACCGCTGACCGTCCTCGCGTCCCTGACGCTGCCGGGGCATCCGCGTTCGGTGCGGTACGCGCGCCAATTCGTCCGCGACACGCTCGTGCCCGCGCACGCCATCGACGGCGGCGACGTCCTGGAGGACGTCACGCTCGTCGTGGACGAGTTCGCCGGGAACGCCATCCGGCATACCGCATCCGGGCGGGGCGGCAAGGTGACGATCGCGCTGCTGCGCGGCCCCCACCTCATCCGCGTGGAGGTGACCGATGACGGCGCGGACGGCGGCCGTCCGCTGCTGCGTCCCTCACCCGAGGGCGAGTCCGGACGCGGCCTGCACATCGTCCAGGCGCTCACGTCGGACTGGGGGCACCGCGCGGACGGCCGGCGCACGACGGTGTGGGCGGACGTCCCCCTCACTTCGGACGGGTGAGAAAGCCGCCTCAGAGCTTGAGCCGGTCGAGGAAGGCCAGGAGCGCGGCCGCGACTTCCGCCGGGGCCTCCTCCGCCATGTGGTGGCCGGAGTCGATGGGGTGTCCGCGCAGGTCAGGAGCCCAGGAACGCCAGATCTCGCGCGGGTCTCCGTACAGCTCCTCCAGATCGTCCTTCTGTGACCACAGGACGAGCGTGGGGCACTGGACGCGCCGTCCCGCCGCGCGGTCGGCCTCGTCGTGACGCCGGTCGATGCCGAGTCCCGCGCGGTAGTCCTCCAGCATCCCGTGGACGGTCGCCGGGTCGTGCAGCGCGTTCTGCAAATCGGCCCACGCCTCCGGGGCCATGTGCTCGCTCGTGGCCTTGTACCAGGCGTCCGGGTCGGCGTTGATGATCCGCTCGGCGGGCTTGTCGGACTGCCCGAAGAAGAACCAGTGCCACCAGGCGGCGGCGAACCGGGCGTCGCAGCGCTCCAGGTGCTCGACGACGGGCAGCCCGTCCATCACGACCAGCGCGCTGACCTTGTCCGGGTGGTCCATCGCCGTCCGGAACGCCGCGAGGGCGCCCCGGTCGTGGCCGGCGACCGCGAACCGGTCATGGCCGAGCGCGTGCATGAGCGCGACGAAGTCGCGGGCCATCGCGCGTTTGGCGTAGGGCGCGTGCTCGGCGTCCGTCTCGGGCTTGGACGACTCCCCGTATCCCCGCAGGTCAGGACAGACTACGGTGTAGCGCTCGGCGAGGACGGGCGCGACCTCGTGCCAGGTGGCGTGCGTCCGGGGATGCCCGTGCAGCAGCAGCACGGCCGGGCCCGAGCCGCCGTGGCGGACGCGCAGTTTGGCCTCTCCGGTGTCGATGCGGTCGAGCGTGAACCCTTCGAAGATCATGGCCGTCCCCGTACCCGCGACGCGCCCGGGTACCCCGCCCGGAGGTCGGCGAGCGGACCGTCCGCGCGGCCTGGGGAGGCCGCGCGGACGGTCCGGTTCACCGGGTGGTCACTTCCGCCACTGCTCGGTGGGGGCGACGCCGGGGACCGGCTTGCCGATGAGGGCCAGCGGCATGAAGAAGCAGACCTGCCCGATCGCCATGATCAGCGTGGCGAGCGCCTGCTCCTCGTAGTGCCGGCGCGCCTCGGCGTACAGCTCGTCCGGGACCCGCTCCCCGGACGGGTTCGGGGTAAGGACGGCCTCCACCAGCGCCAGCGCGACACGCTCGGCGCCGGTGAACCAGGGAGCGTCCCGCCAGGACGCGACGGCGGTGATGCGCTCCTCGCTCTGTCCGGCCTTGCGGAGGTTGCCGCTGTGCAGGACCGACAGGTAGGTGCTGCCGACGATCTGCCCGGCGCGCAACTGCACCAGGCTGATGGTCGCCTGCGGGATCGCTCCGTTGCCGGTGGCCTTGAACAGGGCCGGGCCGATCTCCTTCAGCTCGGGCACGAGCTGGGACGGGTCGGACAGGCGTGACCGGAGCTCGTCGTGGGTGGGTGCGGAGGTGGTCATGAGGAAGATCCCTTTCGTCGTTCAACCGGATTCACCGCACTGACGGACGAGACGCGGCAAAGGTGACCGGAGCGGCCGTGTCACCTTCGCCCCGTCTCGTCCGTCAGTGCTGTGACGCAGGTTGAGGAAAGGGAACGCGCCCGTGACACCCCACGACTTTCTGGCCGACCGGTTCGAAGAGCACCGCCCGCATCTGAAGGCGGTCGCCTACCGCATGCTCGGCTCGCTCGCCGAGGCCGAGGACGCGGTGCAGGAGTCGTGGCTGCGCCTCGCCCGCTCGGACGCCGGCGCCATCGACAACCTCGGGGGCTGGCTGACCACCGTGGTCGGACGGGTCTGCCTGGACATGCTCCGGACCCGCAGGGTGCGCGGCGAGCAGCCGCTGGAGGAGCGCCTCCCGGACCCGGTGATCAGCCTCGACGACGGCGCCGACCCCGAGTACCAGGTGCTGCTGGCCGACTCGGTCGGGCTGGCATTGCAGGTGGTGGTGGAGGCCCTGCCCCCGGCGGAGCGGCTGGCGTTCGTCCTGCACGACATGTTCGGCCTGCCGTTCGAGCAGATAGCGCCGATCGTGGACCGCACGCCGGTGGCCGCCAAGAAGCTCGCCAGCCGCGCCCGCCGGCGCGTCCGCGGCGCGGCCCCGGCCCCGGACCCCGACCCGGCCGGTCAGCGGCAGGCCGTGGACGCCTTCCTGACCGCCGCGCGCGGCGGCGACTTCGACGCGCTGCTGGGTCTGCTCGACCCCGAGGTGGTCCTGCGCGCCGACGCCGGCCCGCACGCGGGCGGCATGAAGACCGTCCGCGGGGCGGCGGCCGTCGCCGCGCTGGCCCCCACCTTCCACCGCATGGCGACGGCCGCCGCCACCCGTCCCGCCCTGGTCAACGGGAACGCCGGGCTGGTCAACAGCATCGACGGCACGGCGGTCTCGGTCATGAGCTTCACCGTCGTCCACGGGCGGATCGCCGCGATCGACATCCTGTCCGACCCCGGCCGCCTGGCCCGCCTCGACCTGTGACGCTCTGACGCGCGGGGGCCGGGCGGCGCTGCCGGGGCCGGGCGGCGCGGCCGGATCGGGCCGGAGCGACCGGGCTGTGACCTGCGGCGCTCACGATCGCCGTATGAGATCCAAGGAATGGATGACGGCCGGGTGGGTCTTCATGGCCGCCACGGCCGGGCTGGCGTCCTTGTCAGCCCTGCTGGTGTTCACCTCGATCGAGCGGGACACCTACTTCGCGTTCACGGGCCGGGACGCCTTCTTCCCTCCGGTCAGGATTCACGTGTCCAGCTTCGTGGGCGGAGTGGTGGCGGCGGTGCTGGCGGGGGCGACCTTCTTCCTCGGCCTGGCGTCCTTCTTCTGGAGCGCGTCCCTCGCCCGGCAGGCCGTCCTGGAGGAGATCCTGCGCAGGCTGCCCGAACCGGCCCAACCGGCCCCGGCCGAGGACTGAGGTCGGACACCTCAGGAAGGCCCGGGCGTGAGGGCGAGGGTCGTCCAGCTGACGCCGGGGCGGCCCAGCAGATCGTTCCACGTGCCGCGGTGGACGGCGCGGAGCCCGGTTTCGGCCGCCTGCGCGAGCGTCTCGTCCGCCGGGACGTCGAACATGTGCCGTCCGGGCGGGGTCGGGCCGTGGCGGAGGGTCAGCACGACGAGACCCTCGGGCGCGGTGAGCTCGGCGAGGCGGCGCATGGCGCGGGGACGTTCGGACGGGTCCAGGTGCATCCAGACGGCGATGAGCGTGACCAGGTCGAACGTCCCATGGACGGCGCTCAGGTCGGGCAGGGTGTCGTCCAGCCACTCGATCCCCGCGCCGGGGTGCAGGCGGCGGCCGTGCGCGCGCAGCTCGGGGGTCGGCTCGACCGCCGTCACCGTGTGGCCGCG
>NZ_JBFAOF010000025.1:0-23855 GCF_040675125.1 Spirillospora sp. NPDC049652
GCCGAGGTCATCGCCGCCCTCGACACCGACCCCGCCCACCGCGTCACCGGCGCCGAGGCGTTCCGCCGCCACCTCCAGGACCTCGCCGACCAGGCCATCGACGACCTCCAGGGCACCCACTTCACCATCCCCGAACCGCTCCGCACCGTCGACTGCCGCATCCCCCCCGTCCCCTCCGGCATCTACTACCTCGCCCCCGCCGAAGACCTCTCCCGCCCCGGCACCGTCTGGTGGACCGTCCCCGGCCCCGACGCCGACATGATCACCTGGACCGTTCCGGCGACCATGTACCACGAAGGCGTCCCCGGCCACCACCTCCAACTCGGCGCCACCACCCTCAACACCACCACCCTCAACCGCTTCCAGCGCACTTCCAGCGAACTCCACCCCGGCCACTGCGAAGGCTGGGGCCTGTACGCCGAACGCCTCATGGACGAACTCGGCTACTACCGCACCCCCGCCCACCGCCTCGGCATGCTCGCCGGCGGCCAGCAACTCCGCGCCGCCCGCGTCGTCCTCGACATCGGCCTGCACCTCCAACTGCCCATCCCCACCGGCACCGGCTTCCACGAAGGCGAACGCTGGACCCCCGACCTCGGCCGCGCCTTCCTCACCCTCCACGGCGGCGCCATGACCCCCGCCGAAGTCGCCTACGAGATCGACCGCTACCTCGGCCGCCCCGGCCAGGCCATCGCCTACAAACTGGGGGAGCGGATCTGGCTCGACGCCCGCGACACCGCCCGCCGCCGCGACGGCGCCGCCTTCGACCTCAAGGCCTTCCACCAGCACGCCCTCGACCTCGGCCCCATGGGCCTGGACCGCCTCCGCGCCGAACTCACCCACCCCGCCTGACCCACCTGCCCAGTCGCCCGTCCGGACCCCGGCAGGCGGCTCGGCCCCGCCCCACTCCCACCATCACCCCGGCGTGCCCCCGTCACCGGCCCGATGGGGGAGTGGACCCTCTACAGTCGCCGTCCCGCGTACCCGCCGTCGCGATGCGACCGGCCGGCACGCGGGACGGCGACCCGCGCCGCCACCGAGTACTCACGCGTCCGGGAAAAGCGCGGCCTTCATTCAGCAGAGAACGCGCTCAACCGGACGCTGAGGCGGTCAGATCGTCGAGTTGTAGGCGTACATCCGATCCGGGATGGTGTCGGCGATCTGCTGGTTGGGGCCGATGGTCGCGATCACGTAAGCGCCCACATTGCACGCACTGGCCCGGTACAGGACGACCTTGTATCCGGTCTTGTTGACGACACTCCGGGGCGCGGCGTACCCCGACGCCTGCGCGTACCGGCAGTTCCCCCAGGTCGGCGGACCGACGCCCACCCGGGCGCGCCACCGAACACGAAGCCGTCGTGCATCCCGAAATCGACCTCCCTGAACCCCCGCGCCTCTGGATGGGCATGCAGCGCGCGCACAGCAGCGGGGGAGGGCTCGTCCGGACCAGGTACCGGCCAGGACGGATACGCCTGCGCCGGGGCGGCGTCCAGGGCCGCGTCCACCGACCTCAACAGCTCGGGATCGTCCTCGTCCTGCTCGAGAGGTGAGCTCGAAGCCGTGCGCGGCCGAACCGGCGGGGAGAGGGGCGACAGCTCGGATCTCACGCGTCCGCCTTCACCTGCCAGGTCGGGGTGGAGCGGAGACCGACGGTGCCATCCTGCTCGAACAGCAGATAACGGTCGAAGTCCTCAGCGAACCAGCGGTCATGCGTCACCGCCAGAACGGTGCCCTGATAGGCGGTCAAGCCGTCCTGAAGAGCCTGCGCACTGGCGAGATCGAGATTGTCGGTCGGCTCGTCCAACAGGAGCAGCGTGCAACCCGACAACTCCAGCAGCAGGATCTGCAACCGCGCCTGCTGCCCGCCCGACAAAGTGTGGAAAGGCTGACGCCGCGTGGACGCCAGCTCATACCGGGCCAACGCCCGCATCGCGTCGTTCAGGGTCATCCCGAAGTCGGCCGTGATGATCTCGTCCGGGCTGCGGTCCCGCAGATCAGGCCGGGCATGCGTCTGGACGAAATGACCCGGCACCACACGAGCCCCGAGCCGCGCCACACCCCGGTGGGAAACCGACGGGGGATCGGCCAGCAACTTCAGGAACTGCGACTTACCCGACCCGTTGGCACCGAGAACGGCAATGCGCTCGCCATACCAGACCTCCAGATCGAGCGACTCGGTCAGCCCGGCGACCTCCAGCCGCTCACAGATCACGGCACGCTTCCCCGTGCGTCCACCACGCAACCGAACCCGGATGTTCTGATCGCGCGGCGGCGGCTCCGGCGGCCCCGCCTCCTCGAAACGGGCCAGACGAGTGCGAGCGGCCTGATAGGACGAGGCCACGGCGTCGTTGGCGGCCGCCCGCCGACGCAGCGAATCGACCACGCCGCGCAACCGGGCATGCTCCTCATCCCAGCGGCGACGCCGCTCGTCCAGACGCGCGGCCCGGTCACGGCGCGCGGCCGGATACCCGGCGAAACCCCCGCCGTGCACCCAGACCGTGCCGGACTCGACGGTGATGATCCGATCGGCGACGTCCGCGAGCAGGCGACGGTCATGCGAGACCAGCAGCAACGTCTTGGTGGTGCTCCGCAGCCGCTCCTCCAGCCACTGCTTACCCGGAATGTCCAGGTAGTTGTCGGGCTCGTCGAGCAGCAGCACCTCATCCGGCCCACGGAGCAGCGCCTCCAACAGAAGCCGCTTCTGCTCACCCCCGGACAGCGTGCCCGCCGGCCGGTCACGGACCTCCTCGTACGGCAGACCGAGCGCCACGGTCGTACACGCGTCCCACACGACCTGGAGGTCATAGCCGCCCGCATCCGCGAAATCACTGATGGCCTGCGCGTAGGCGAGCTGACTGGCAGCAGTCTCGGTCAGCTCAGCCTCGGCCCGCACCAGAGCGTCGGTCGCCGCCCTCACCTCCGGCGGCGCGACCGACAGCAGCAGTTGATGGACGGTCCGGTCCTGCGGAGCGAACTGGTGCATCACCCCGAGACCGCCCGTGCTCGCGACCGTCCCCGCCGAGGGGGCCAGATCCCCGGCGATGAGCCTGAGCAGGGTCGTCTTGCCGCCACCGTTCGGCCCGACCAGGGCAGCCTTCGCGCCCTGCCCGACACGGAAGGACACCTCCCGCAGCAAAGGCCGTCCATCGGGCAGCGCGTAGGCCAGGTCGCTCACATCGATGTGCCCCACAGCCACCCTCCAGAACACTGGTCGCATCACCGGATCAATGATCCGGTCCTCGCTCACCGTACTAGAGTGACGGCATGGGAACGAGCCGAGCGGGCGACATCTGGCTGAGACAACCGACCAAGCGGAGGGAGACACCGCCACTGTCACGCGAACGCATCGTCACCGAAGCGATCGCACTCCTGGACGAAGAAGGCGCCGACCGGCTCACCATGCGACGACTCGCCGAACGACTCGGCACCGGCTCGACCACCCTCTACTGGCACCTCGACACCAAAGACGACGTCCTCGACCTGGCCCTCGACACGGTGTTCGCCGAAGCCGAGATACCGGCGGAAACCGACGACTGGCACGCCGACACCACCGCGATGATCGAACGCTGGCGCGCCGTGATGCTCCGGCACCCGTGGAGCGCCACCCTGATGGGCCGACCGATGCTCGGCCCGAACGTCCTCGCACGCACAGAGTTCCTCCACGCCGCACTGCGCCGCGCCGGACTCACCGGCGCACCACTGACCGCCGCCGCCTACGGACTGTCACACTTCGTGACCGGCGCGGCGATCAGCCAGCTGTCCTGGCACGGAAGGGACGAGACGTCCACCCGCGCCGCCGCCGACAAACTCCTCGCAGCCCAGCGCGACGCGTACCCGGCACTGGCCGCGCACGGACACCCCAGCGACAACGACTGGGACGACGCGTTTCACCGCGGCCTCGGATACCTCATCGACGGAATCCGCGCGAACATCAACGAACAGCAGCTTCCAGAGCCGCCCCGCCCCTGATCAGCCGGGCGCACAAGCGGCACCGACCAGCCGGCGGGCCTCGCAGGCCGAGCAGGTGGTGGGGGAGCGGCCCCGCTGACGAGGGCGAACGTCGAGTCGCCGAGTAGCCCACGGAACGTCGCCGTGAACGAGCATTGCCGGGGGAGAGGCGCTACACGGGACCGCCTCCCGTGGACTGCCTCCTGGGCGGGTTCGACGCGCATCGCGTTCACCGCGACGACCAGCAGACGACAGGGCAGCCGCAGGACCCGCGCCATCAATCGCGGCGCTCACCGGCGCGACACGGCGTGACACCTCGCCAGCGGTGGAGACACCCGGACGGCTGGTGGAGGTGCGGGCCCCGCCAGTTGGCGGGGCGCGGACCGGAAAAGCGGTTCCGAGGAAGGAGGGGGCGGACGACAGACGGGAGCCTCCCTCCATCCAGCCAACTTGACATAATGTGCATTATCGACCAACCGCGAGACCAGCAGGAAGAGGGGTGAAACGGGACAGTCGACGTTCGACAACGCGCCCACGCTGTCCCGGCTCGAGCCGACGCAGACGGTGCCGACTGCGTCGGCGGCGACGGGGTGCTGCTGCACGTCGCTCGCCGCCGCGCCGAGGCTGGTCAGCGCCCGTCGATCAGCGCTCGGACGCCGCGGTGGCCTGCGGGCTCGGGTCGAAGTCACGCGTGTCCTGGCGACGTGTGCCCTTGCCGGCACCCCTCGCGCCACAAGGGCCAGGAGCACCCCGACCGCTCTCCCACCGCCAAGACGTCCGTCGTCGGCGCAGGCGCGTTGATCAACTCGGCTGGCGGAACGCTCGCCAGGGACAGGAAGTTGATCAACCTGAGGAAGGTGAGTGGGACGGGTGCATCTCAGGCACTCTCGGATCACCGCAAAACACCCTAAAGACTGCTGTACCGGACAGAAGGGGGATTCTGTCTGGTTAGTCGCGATGATGTTGCGGGCTATCGGGTGGCCCAGTTCATTCGATGTCGCTGGTGTCCGAGGTTGTGACCTGGGCAGATGCAAGGCCGGGTGAGGTTGATCCGTAGGCTCGGGCGAGGACGGCCACTGTGTCGGCCATGGCTTGGCGTAGTTCGGGCGGCGCGACGACCTCGACGTCGATGCCGAGGCGCAGCAACTCGCCGCACGCGTGCGACGTGCTCTCGGTCGGGATGACCGCCTCGACCCATCCCCTCTCCCCTACGGCGGTCGCGGTGAGGTCGACCGCCCGCACCACCTCCGCGGGGACGTTGTCGGGCAGGCGTCGGCGTCCTTGTGGGGACAGGCGGACGGTGGCCGTGCCGGTGTAGCGGCGTGCCTGGAAATCGTCGAGGTAGGAGGTCCAGTACTCCCCCAGGTCGAAGTCGTGTGGTCGTTCGAACCGTTCGTCGGTCAGCACCGCGTCGAGGACTTGGGTCACCTTGTAGGTCGCGGGCCGGTTGTTGGCGGCGGCCACGAGGTACCAGACGCCTGATTTGAGTACCAGGCCGTAGGGGCGGAGGCGACGGCGCACCTCTTGGGGCGCGCGCCAGCGGCGGTAGTGCACGTCCACGGCGCGCTGGGTGGCGACCGCGTCGACGAACAGGGGCAGGTGCGGTGTCTGTTCGGGTTCGCGGTACCAGCCGGGGGCGTCCAGGTGGAAGACGGCCGCGGTCCGCGTGGCTTCTTCGCGTAGTCCTGTGGGGAGGGCGGCGAGCAGTTTCAGTCGTGCGGCTGTGACTTCGTCCGCGAGTCCGAGGTCGGCGGCGGGGCCGGGTAGTCCGGCGAAGAACAGTGCTCGGGCTTCGCGTTCGCTCATTCCGGTCAGGCGGGTGCGGTAGCCGTCGACGAGCTGGTAGCCGCCTCCGCGGCCTGGTTCCGCGTACAGGGGGACGCCGACGGCTTGCAGGCGTGCCACGTCGCGGTATGCGGTCCGCACGGAGACGCCGAGTTCGTCGGCGAGTTCTCGTGCGGACATGCGGCCGCGTGATTGCAGCAGGAGCAGTACCGACAGGAGTCGACCGGCGGACATGTGCTTATTTTCTCGGAAACCCTGACAGGACCTGGCACACCGCTCCCCTACCGTCGGTTCGCGCCCGGCTCCGACCGAACGAGCCGGGAACCTGCGGAAGAGAACTGAACAGGAGCCTGCTGTGTCCCCTACCCCTGCCGTGGTCGAGCTTCGTCAGTACACGTTGCGGTCTGGTCGGCGTGACGAGCTCATCGAGTTGTTCGACCGGGAGTTCGTGGAGACTCAGGAGGAGGTCGGGATGCTCGTGCTCGGCCAGTTCCGGGATCTCGACGATCCGGAGCGGTTCGTCTGGTTGCGTGGCTTCCGGGACATGGAGGTGCGGCGCGAGGCGCTGGCGGCCTTCTATGGCGGGCCTGTCTGGGCCGAGCACGGCGCGCGGGCCAATGCGACGATGGTCGATTCTGACGATGTGCTTCTGCTGCGTCCTCTGTCGGACGGACGTGGTTTGGCCGTCTCGCCGTCCGAGCGGTCCCGGGTTGGTGCTCCGGCACCGGATCGGTTCGTGGCGGCCACGGTGTGGTCTTTCCCTCCCGGACGGCATGACGGCATCGAACTGATCCGGGACGGTCTTGTTCCTGCGCTGCGGAAGACGGGACCGGTGCCGCTCGCCGTCCTCGCCACCGAGACGGCGCACAACACTTTTCCGAGGTTGCCGGTGCGCGTTGGGGAGAACGTCGCGGTGGTTTTGAGCTCGTACCGTGATGAGGGTGCTTACCGGCGGCATCTCGCTGATGTGCTGGCTCATCCTCGGGTGCAGGACGAGGTGTTGCCGGGCATCGAGCGAGAGCAGGTAGCGGCCCCGCAGGTGTTGCGGTTGGCGCCCACGGGCCGTTCGCTCATTTCCTGACCTGCGCCGTAGCCCTGGCTCTCGGTTGCGGTCTGGGCGCGGGTTCGGGTGGCGTGCCGCCGGGATGTGTCTCGGCCTGGCGGCACGCCACCGCGATCGCTGGTGCTGGTGAGGCTGCTCGGCGCGGTCGGTGGCTCTGGCGCTCATCCCCCGTTCTTGCCGGTGACCTGGGTGGCGACCCGCTGGATGGCCTTGAGGGCGACGTCCGGCTGGTCAACGTAGATGTAGTGTCCGCTGCTGGCAGCCGTGCTCAGCTTGCTGCGGCTCGACAGTGCGAGCCACTTGCGCTGGCCGTCGGACCACGCCTGCTCCAGCCGCGGGCCGTACTGGGGCAGGGCGCTCAGGTAGGGCTTCCCGTGCTTGATCACTTCCACGGGGATGTCTCCGGCGGAACGCACCGGTCCGTCGGTGATGACGAGCTTCTCGGGGTTCTGTCCTTGGAGCATCGCCGTGTTCTGGGCGCGCATCTCCCCCGCCGGGCCTGGGGCGGACTCGGGGATCGTCCGGGTGATGTCGCCGCCCATGGTGGGGGGCGTGGCGTCCATGAGGACCAGGCCCTTCACCTTGCCGTGGTGGTCGGGCCCGTACCGTGCGGCGATGAGTCCGCCGAGTGAGTGTCCGGCGAGGACGACCGGTGCGTCTCCGGCGACGCGTTCGAGCACGCCGGTCAGGGTCTTTCCGGCGCTGGTGAAGTCCTGCGGACGGTCGGGTTGGGCGCTGGCGCCTTCGCCGAGGCGGTCGTAGGAGCAGACGCGGTGGTTCTTGCTGAGGGTTTTCTGGAGGGCGGCCATCTTGCCGAGTCCGTCTCCGGCTCCGAGCATGAGGACGATCACTGGCGCGCCCTTCGCCGACTGGCCCGAGCAGGAGGCGTTGACCGATTTTCCGTCGACGTCGAGTTTCCCTACGCCGGGGAAGATGTCGACTTTGGACTTGGGGGTGCCGGAGGCGAGGGGGTCCCAGTTGTCCAGGGAGTCGCCGTTGCAGCCCGTCAGTCCCGCGCCGGCGATGGCGATGCCCAGTGCGGCGAGGGCGGTGGTTCGGGTTCTGCGGAACATGGTGGCCTCCGGGAAGAGAGAAGCCGCCGGCGGCTCGCTCGGCGGCGTCACGGGAGCGTGGCCAGGCATCGCGGCCACAACGGAGAACGCTAGGGAATCGCGGTCGTACGAATCGTCACCGTTCAGTGGACATTCGGGGGTAGCTCCCACGGGGGACATGGCGCGGGGCCGGGTTGATGGTTCGGGTGTCTGCCGCGTGGTGGAGCTTGTCGGGGTGCTGCCCGGTGCCGCGCCTCTCCCCCACCGGGAGGCGGCTCATTGGCCGGGGGGGGGCTTCGCAGGCTAGGTGATGCGAGACAACCGGTTCCGCGTCGCTCCCCCGCGCCGCCTCACACTGGAGGAGGTGAAGTCCGGGCGTGAGGCGGCTTAGGGGTTGGTCGGCTTCTTGGGCGCGCGGTGTCCGGGGGACGGCTTGATGGCGTGGGCCGGCGGCGGCGCGTCCGATGCCGATGCGGAGGGGGTGGTCAGCGTTCGATGGCCAGGCGGACGCCGAGGCCAATGAAGATGCCGCCGGTGGCGGTGTCGATGCGGCGGCGGGCGGTGCGGCGTCGGCGCAGCCAGCCGCCGATCCGTCCGGCGGTGACGCCGA
The DNA here is from genome assembly GCF_040675125.1 of Spirillospora sp. NPDC049652. NCBI lineage: Bacteria > Bacillati > Actinomycetota > Actinomycetes > Streptosporangiales > Thermomonosporaceae > Spirillospora > Spirillospora sp. NPDC049652. Next base: position 8,459 of record NZ_JBFAOF010000025.1, read on the forward strand.
CCAGGCCGTCCACCAGGAACTCCATGGCGATCAGGATCGCGCCGAGGATCGCGAACTGTGCGCCGACGTGGCCGCGGGCCGGGTCCACGAACTGGGGCAGGAACGCGATGGTGAAGGTGACCATCTTGGGGTTGAGCAGGTTGGTGAGCAGGCCGTTGAGGTAGGCGCGGCGTGCGGAAATGCCGGTGGCGGTGATGGTGTCGTCCGCGTCGGGGACGCCCTTGCGGTGGCGGAGGGTCTGCACGCCCAGGTAGATCAGGTAGGCGGCGCCGAGGATCCGGACGACGGCGAACGCGGTGGGGACGGCGGCGAACAGGGCCGCGAGGCCGGCTGCGGCGACCGCGACGTGGATCGCTTCGCTGGTCGCGACTCCGGCGGTGGCCAGCAGTCCGGCGCGTGGGCCGCCGCGCATTCCGCATCCGAGGATGAACAGCATGTCGGGGCCGGGGGTGATCATCGCGACCAGTGTCGTGAGGAAGAACGCCGCCATGAGGTGTTCGTTGATGGGCATCCTTGGATCATGATCTTTCGCCGTTCCCGGCACATCCGTGTTTCGGATGCTGGGATCTTCCCGGTTCGCACGGCCGTTTCCTGGCCGGCGTCTTTCCCGGGGCGGTGTTCGCAGGCGTCCAGGCAGCCATCGTCACGGCGGTGTTGGCCTCAGAACCAAAGCGGCCGTCGCTCATCGTGAGGCCCGGTAGCGACGGCACGAGTTGCGTCTGACCTGCAATATCGCGATTTCTTTCCAGGTCAGGGCTGGTCGCTGTCGGCAGGGATCGCATCGACGCGGGGTTCTCGCGCCGGACTGTCGTCAGTCGTTGTGGGCGCGGTCGTAGGCGGCCTGGGCGGCAGCGACCGCGCTGCCGTGTCGCTTGGCCCAGTCAGTGAGCTCGAGCAGCGACCTGTGGAGCTCTTGGGCCATGTCCGTCAGGGTGTACTCGACCTTGGGCGGAACAACCGGATGGACGGTGCGCACGAGCAGGCCGTCCCGCTCCAGTTTGCGCAGCTTGAGGGTGAGCATGCGCCTGCTGATCCCCTTGATCGAGCGTTCCAACTCGGTGAACCGGACCGGACCTTGCGCGGCGGCCACCAGGATGCCGATGCTCCACTTCCCGGAGACGTGGTCCAGGACCTCCGACACCGGGCACGCCTCGCTGGCCAGGACTGACACATCGATGTGACGCTGAGACATGAATGTGCCTTCTTCCGCCGGTCCTGACAGTTACCGATCATGTACTTCGTATCAAATCGTGCACCAACCGGGAGGCGGCTCGATGCTTCAGGAACTCACGGACCGCGCGGCGATCGTGGACGCCGTCATCGCGTACGCGACGGCCCTGGATACCAGGGACTGGGAGAAGCTGGGCGGGCTGTTCACCGAGGACGCTTGCTGGGAGTACAGCGGTTCGGGAGAACGGCTCTTGGGGCCTGACGCGATCGTCACCAGGATGAGGACCAGCTTGGATCGGCTCGACGCCACCCATCACCTGAACGGCAACCATGTCGCCGCGGTGCACGGCGATGAGGCCGAGCACACGTGCTACTACCAAGCCCAGCATGTTCGCCATGGCCTGTCCGGTGGCGAGAAGTTCCTTGCCGGGGGTCTCTACGAGGACCGGCTGCGCCGCACTCCGGACGGCTGGCGGTTCACGCACCGAAGGATCACCAGCGTCTGGAGTGAGGGGAACCTCGCTGTGATCGCGTCCTAACGGCAGGCCAAGATCGAGGGGCTGGTCGCGGCGTCGCTGTCGGGGCCGCTCCCCGGCATCTACGATCCGGACGGGCTGGGCGCGATGCTGTTCGCCTCGCAGCGGTGCTCCAAGCCGCGGCTGCCGACCTGTGGTTTCACGATGGAGAGTTGAGCGTGTCCATGACACTTCCCGAAGCCGTCATCCGTCCCGCAGTTCCGGCGGACTTGGACGCCGTGGGCGAGATCTTCGCGTACTACGTCTCCCAAACAGTGATCACCTTCGCGGAGGTCCCGCCGGCCGTCGCCGATTGGCGGCTCCGGCTGGACGATCTCGCCGGTCGGGGTCTGCCCTTTCTGGTCGCCGAGGTGAACGGTGAGGTGGTCGGCTACGCCTACGCGGGTCCCTGGCGTCCCCAGCCGGCCTATCGGCACAGCGTCGAGGAGTCGATCTATCTGGCCCCCGGCTGGACCGGGCGAGGGTTGGGCAGTGCCCTTCTCGGCGCTTTGGTGGACCGGTGCGCGCAGGCGGGCCTGCGCCAGATGGTCGCGGTCATCGCGGACACCGGAAGCGACGCCTCCACGGCGTTGCACAAGCGTTTCGGCTTCACCCACGCGGGCCGGCTGACCGGCGTCGGGTACAAGCACGGCCGCTGGATCGACACGGTGCTCATGCAGCGCACTCTCGACACAGGCCAGCAGGGATGAACTGCAACGCGCGATGCGCTCCGGCCTCCGCGCCGCCGGGACCAGGCCGGGACTGAAGCTTGCCTTCAGGGGCGAGGTGCGCGGTGTAGGGCGGACCAGGTTCCCCAGCCTGATTCCGCTTCGAGCCCGTGCCAGTGTCCGGGGAGCGCGGCGGCGGTTGGGGCCGTGGGCAAGTAGAGAGGGCCGTCCGAGCCGAGTTGGTTGATCCAGAGCAGGACACCCTCGGGCGTCAGGACGCGGGCGATCTCGTGCGGGAACAGCAGCATGTCGATCGCGACCACGACGGCAACGGTTCGGTCGGCGACAGGAAGGGCGGCGGCGTCGGCGCGGATGCAGGCGGGTGAGCCAGGGCCTGGACAACCCGCGAGACGCGGGCAGATGCTCCGACCTTCCCCGCCCAGCGGAATTGAGAGGTCATGGTCTTGATTCTGGCGGAGAAGGGTCCTCCCGGCTCAGGAAAGCACCAGCCCCGGCGGCTGGTGGGGGCAGAATGAGGCATGGTCACGATCCGACCACCTCACGACGACAACGACGCACTCTATGACCTGCGGTGTGCCCTGGACACCGAAACCACCTTCATGCTCGCCGAGCCGGGCGAGCGCCTCGGGAGCCGGCGCCGACTGTCCTTCCAGCGGGTCGCCGACGCCGATGGGATGCTCGTCGGCGTCATCGACGTCCACGTTCTCCCCTGGCGCCGGGTCGAAGGGCGTGGGCATGTCGTCCTCGGCGTCCGCGCCTCGCATCACCGGCAAGGGATAGGCCGGGCGCTGCTGCAGGCCGCCATCGACGAAGCCCGCCGCCGCACGATGGTGCGGCTGGAGCTGACCACGATGGTTCACAACCACGCCGCGATCGCTCTCTATCAGTCGTGCGGTTTCGAACGCGAAGGGCTTCGCCGCGCATCCGTCGTCATCGACGGCACGCCGGTCGACGAGATCTACATGGGCCTTGTGCTGTGATCCCTCATCATCCGATCACCTCCGCTACGGTTCCTACGCATCCGCCCGCTTGTGGCGCGGATCGTGGATGCCGTCCCGGACGTTCTCCGATCGACATGAGGAACAATCACCCGTGCCCGACCACACGAACAGCCTTTCCCCGCGCATCGTGGAGCAGATCGAGCGGCTCCACGGGCGCATCCGCGACGATTTCGAACCGCGGCAACGGGTCGTCATGACGCCCGCAGGGGAGCATCCGGTTCCGCCGTCCGTCCAGGCCGTGCTGGCCGTGGTCTGGCCCGCCGGGCAACGCCTGCGGACCAAGAACGAATTCGAGTGGGAGGTCGATCTCTACAGCGGGGAGGGAGCGGAGACCGAGCCCGGACTCGTGGCCGAGGACCGCGCCTGGTACACGATCGGCGTGGACGAGGGGCAGTGGTACCTGCTCGTCGATCTGGCCGAGGCCGCGACGACGACCGAGGTGCCGACCTACCGGGTCGACCATGAGGGGCACCAGCCGGTGCCGGCGGGCGTCCCGCTCGCCGCCAGGCTCGCGGACCTGCGGCGATCGACCTCCGCCATCGAGTTCGGACGGGCCTGCGCCTGGGGCGACGTGGAGCGCGTACGGGCGGCGTTGGAGAGCGGTGTCGGGACGGGGCCCTTGGAGCGGACCGGCCTCACGCCCCTGCACCTGGCCACCTTCTCCGGATCCGCCGAAACCGTGCGCCTGCTCCTGGCCACCGGAGCCGATCCGAACGCGGCGATCATCGAGGAGGTCTCGGGGCTCGACACGTGGTCGATCTATTTCGAGCCGTACCGCGGCCGCCGGACCGAATTCGATCCGCTAGTGGACATGGCGCTCTACGAGCGTGAGACGCCCCTGCACTCGGCGCTGCGGAAGCTCGGCATCGACTACGTCGCGGGCCTGCGCGCGTCGTTGCCGGACATGGTCGGAATGATGCTGACCGGAGGCGCCGATCCGACCCTGCATAACGATGAGGACTACAGTCCCGCGGACATCGCCTTCAGCAAGACGTTCAGCACGCCGGAAGCCGATTCGCTGGAAATACACGAATGCCTTCAGCTGCTGTACGACGCCGGAGCCGAACTCGACGCGTACGCGGACTGAGCTTCTACCTTGGTATCCCCGGCCGGAGGGCTTCGTGGACCAGCGGGACCACGCGTCCGGCGTCGCGCAGCCCGGCTGCACGAGCGTCGTCGGGGTGGTGGTCACGCTCGGCCTCTCCCATGGCGCGGATACGGACAGGATGAGCCCGGCGGCTGAGGGCCCGGCAGGTCCGCCGTGCCTTCTGGAGCGAACAGCTCGCTGGGCACCAAACGGAACACCCGCTCCAGCGCCGGGGTGCGGATCTTGCCACACCCGCCCACACCTTCTGGGCCCGTCGACTTGGGGGCAGACCACGTAAGCCGGAAGGAGGCGGCCGGGTGCCGCGATGCCCTGGGATCAGCTCTGGCCGAACGCGCCGGTGACGTTGTCGAGCATGTCCAGCAGGATGTCCAGATTGGCGGCCGCGTCGTCGAGGCGGGCGCGAGCGAGGCGCAACCGGTCGCGCTGGTCGTACACCTCGGCCAGCAGTTCCTGCGTGCAGGCGGCCGCGTCGCCTCCGGCCAGGTGGCCGGTGACGCGCCGGCCGACCGAGAACGCGCCGAGCATGCCCTGCAGTGCGTCGGCGGCGTGCGCGGCGGCGACCGAGACCGGCCCGTTCTCGCGGTGCGAGGCCACCTCGCGGACCGGCAGCGCGGCGCGCAGCACCTGCCAGCGCGCGAACTCCATCACCTTGCCGGAATCGGACTCGCCGGTGGCCGGGGCCAGCACCCCACGGGTGCGCTCCTGCTCACGGCGCGCGGCGATGGACAGCCGCCCGTTGGCGCCCGCCAGCTGCTCGGCAGCCCGGGCGTTCATCTGTGCGGCACCCAGCAGCGCGTTGGCCAGCAGCACCCGATAGGCGTCGGCGTGACCGAACGCCTTCGCCAGCCGCTCGGTCTCTGCGGTGTGCTCGGCAGGCGTCCCGGCGCGCCGCTGTAGGAACCGAGCGCGGCCAGCGCCGCCGCCAACTGCGTTGCGTCGGCGGGAGCATCGGGGCCTCCGTCGCCGTTGCCCGGCTGGCCGGTGTCGTCGCTCACAACCGATCACCGTAGGTGACCCGCCCCGGGCCCTACCGCCGAACACCGATACCGGTCATCCCCGACCGCCCCGTCGCCCCCTTCCGGCGTACTTCTGCCCCTGGTCTGGTGGCGAGCGCGGCCGCCAGGCCGGCGCGCGTGAGCCGGACAGCGTGGGCGGGGTAGCGGCAGGGCGATGAGGACAGGGCGCGAACCGTCTCGCGGCCGCAAGGTGGTCATGGCGTCGAGCCTGACGGCCGGGCGGCGGGCCCCCGCCACGGCCCCACCGGTCGAGAGCCGGTCTGGGTGACGTACTCGGCGGCTTAAGGCGCGCCCTGGACTCGGTGTTGCGTGTCGTTGCCGCTCCCTCGGCGGTGGGCCTTGGATGCTGGGGTCCATGGGGAAGCGGAAGGCCCGCGAGCGAGCCGCACGGCGTCAGAGCATGAACGCCCAGTACCGGGTGGCGCTGGGGCTGAATGAAGGTGCAGCGTTGCCTTCACGGATCGGTACCGGCGCGGCGACCAGCGCTGCAGCCGGCAGTTCCTCCGCCTCCGGGGCCACATCCAAGCGGGCCGCCTCGGCGCGGCGGGCACCCGGTGACGGCCGCGCCGACAAGCGGACCGTGGAGCAGCTGGGCTTGACCGGCCAGCAGGTTCGCCTGGTGGCCTGCCCGCGATGCCTGGCCAAGCCCGACGCCCCCTGCCGCGACAGCAAAGGTCGCGTCTACGGGCGCGGGCACGCCGAGCGTCACCGCGCCGCCGCACACCACCCGCGGGTCCGCCGCCAGATGCCCAGGAACCGGCGGCCGGACCCGGTCCCGACACCGCGAGCACCGATGTCAGAGCAGAACCGGGCGCAGTATCTTGCCGAGCAGCAACGGCGCAGCGCCGCCACCGGGGCGCCCACCTCGACCGGGCGAGGCTTGGACCCGATGGCCGACGCGTTCGCGGTCCGCCGCGGCAAGGTCGTCGACAACGGCGACGGCCTACCGCGGCAAATGCCCTCGAAGTTCACCCCCTGACCACACCGTCGGCCGCGGTGAAGTCATCGCAGACTGCGGGCGTGTCCGTCACTTGTTTGGGCGGCGAAGTCGTTCGTCGGTGAGGTCGAAGCACAGACCGGTGATCGGCGCGCCCCAGTACTGCAACAGGCTGTCCAGGACATGGTGGCGGGTGTCGGGGTCCATGGGCCGTGCTGCTCGTGTCGCGGCGGGGAATCCGCCCTGGTGGAGCGCGTTGACCAGGGCGGGGAGTGCGCCGCCGGACGTCGCGGCTACCAAGAGGGCTGTGGGAGACGGTACGCCGGGGGTGGCGGGGCTGGGGAGTCCGCCGCTGGTGTTCCTGGCCGCGTATTCGCAGGCGCCCAGGAGGTGCACCATGTGGATGGGGCCGTCCCGGTCGTCGTCGGCTATCTCCCGCATCCGGTCGGTGACGTCGCCGTCGAGGATTCCGAGATAGGTGGCGAGGAGTCTGGCCAGGGGGGCCGGGTCGATGTCGTACATGCTCATGATGCGGCGATCTTCGGGTTCTCCGCCGAAGTCAGTTGAGTCGACCCACTGCAGGTCTCCGATCAGTCCTGGGATTCCAGGGGTGCGGCGAGTCTTGATCTGGTCGTGGATGCTGTCGCTCTGGGGAGAGTCGGCCATGGCCGCTACCCTTCCCAAGCCTCAGGCCGGGCTCACCGTCACGGCCGATACCGGCGGGATCTGCGAGAACCCAGACCGGATGGGCGGTTCGGCTGATAGAACCCCCACGCCGTCGGAGCATCGGCATCAGTCAGCGCCAGGCGGATCGACCGGGTGAACGAGGCGTCACCGGTCCCGTGAGGTCGTCGGTCGAACGGGGACCGTCGCCGTTCAGCGTGTGGAGCGACGCTTCCCGTCGCGGCGGACGGCCGCCGCCTGGTCGGCCACCGAGGATAGCTCCGGCGAGAGGTCGCGGCCGCGGATCGTGCCGGGCCGGGCGGGGACCCGCTCGTCCACCAGCAGCACGCCGGTCAGCCCCGCGGCGGCATACCGCTCGCGCAGGTAGTCCAGGTCGGCGTCGTCCAGGTCGGTGACGCGGCTGGACAAGCGCACCTGCCCCGGGGCCGCGCCGAGCGCGGCGGTCGCCTCCAGGAAGTCCGCGAGGACCTGGTCGATGTGGTCCCGCACGGAACGGCCCTCGCGGAGCACCGATTTCGAAGCTATGCCCGTGAGCCTGGCATCCGCTCGTGCCTGCGCGCCGGTCCCGGTGTGATTGTTCCGCAAGGCCCGTGTCGACCCTGGTTCTGTGTCTGAACCCAGGAGGGAGTGCCGGAAGGTGATGACGGCTTACAGCACCGCGCTCGGCGGCGGGCGTATCGGGGATCTGTGCGGTCGGCGGTGTCCTGCTGGTGGGGATGGCGGGGTTCGCGGTGGCGTCGCTGGGGTGCGGGCTGGCGCAGGACGCGGTGGTGCTGGTGGCGGGGCGCGTGCTCTGGACTGTGCGCAGCGCTGATCGCTCCGACGGCGTTGGCGTTGCTCGCGACGTCGTTTCCCGACGGGGTGGAGCGGGCGCGGGCGATGAGCGGGTTCGGGATCGCGACCGCGTGCTGGGGTTCGTGGGTGGTTTGGTGCTGAGCGGGCCGCTGGTGGAAGGGTTCGGTTGGCGCGGGGTGTTCTTTGTGACGGTGCCGGTCGGGCTGGTGATGGCGGTGCTGGTCACCTCCGCCGTGGGGGCGCTGGTGGCGGCGCCGGCTCTGGGCGGGGACGCGGGATGGGGGTCGTCCCGGTGTCTGGGGGCGCTGGGCGCGGATGTGGTCCTTCTGGCGGTGTTCCTGGCGGTGGAGGGGCGGCACCGGGAGCCGCTGGTGCGGTCCGGGTTGTTCCGGTCGGGGACGCTGCGGGCGGCGAATCTGGTGTCATTCGCGTCGGGGACGATGTCGGGTGGGGCGTATCTGCTGGTCACTTTGTGTCTGCAGGAGGTGGAGGGGCTCGGGCCTGTGCGGGCGGGGCCGGTGGTCGCGCCGGTCGGGTTGCTGAACCTGGCGCTCGGGACCGTCCTCAGCCGGTTGGTGGTGCGGGTGGGGTTGCGGGTGGCGGTGAGTGGCGCGGCGGTGTCGGCGAGGCTGCTGCTCGCGGTCGTTTGCGCGCCGGATGACGCCGGGGCGGGACGTGGTGGTGTTCGGTGCCGTGCTGCTGCCGTTCTGGATGGCGATGCTGGCGACCACGCTCGCGGCGACGTCCGGCGTCACCGATCACGAGCAGGGTTGGCGGGCGGGGTGCGGCAGACGTCGTTCCAGCTCGGGGTCGCGCTCGGTGTGGCTGGCCTGGTGTCGTTCGCTGCGTGGGCGCACTGCTGGCCTCGAGCCGGGCGGTGCGCGCGGGGCGGTGCATGCGGTGGCGTTCGTGATGGTCAAGGGCTACGGCGCATCGGAGGCGGAAGCGGGGGCGCACTCCTCGGAAACGACGGGGCAAGAAGTTTTGCTGGTGGGGAGGGCGGGGCGGTGTTTCCGGCGGCCGAATGCGGTCATTAGCCGGATCCGGTCGGCCATGATGGAGCGCGCGAGTGAATGGAGTGAAGGCCTATGGGCTGGAATTCATTCGCCGAAGCATGTCTGCGATTCGGGAACGGCGAAATGTGGGACGGAAGCGCCGTCCCTCGAATAATAGCTGCTTGACCTGCGGAAACGTGATGATGGGGAGGCTGCTTGGTGCCACTCGGGAGGTGGCCGTCTCGCTGTGGGCGAGGTCGGACGCCGCGTCGGTGCGGTTTTTCTGAGATGGGACGAGCGTACGCGGTGGCGGTCTCCTGGCAAGCCCGGCGTCCATGTTCGGACAATGCCATTCGCCTGCTCGTCACGTATTGATATCGCCTTTCAGTCCATCAATACTCTCGCTTGGCCACACGGTCTACACGAGGGGAACGCATGGGGTACAAACGCGGCTCGACACGGTTCGTGGGGGTCCTGGGAGCGGCGGTGCTGAGCGTGGCGGTCGCGGGCTTGGCGCCCGCGGCCGCGGGGCAGGCGTCCGGCGGGGGCAAGGACGCTGTCGAGGCGGTTCCGTTCGGTCACATTCCCGCCGACGTCCGGCAGAAGATGCATGACCAGGTGCCGCTGAAGGAGGCCGCCTCGAAGATCACCTGGGCGGTCGAGAAGACGGGACGCGGCGGATTCGCGGGTATCGTCCTGCAGCCCAAGTCGGTCGAGGTGTGGTGGAAGGGCAAGCTGCCCGCCGCCGTGAGCAAGGCCGTCGGGGAGGCGCGCGGCAGGGCGGCGGTCGAGGTGAAACCCGCTCGCTACTCCCAGAACGAGCTCAGGGCGGCGGCCTCCGGCCTGCTGGCCGCGATGAGGAAGGACCCGGCGTATCCGATCAGCCAGGTCGCCGGCTCACTCACCGGAGACGGACTCGTCCTCACCACCAACAACAAGACCAAGGCGATCGCGGCCCAGGCCAAGACGGTGACCGGTGTCCCGGTGACCTATGTGGACGGCGGCGTCGCCAGCCTCGACGGCAGGTACGACGACTACGCGCCCTACTACGGGGGTGGCGCCATCCTCAATGACGACAACCATGCGCGGTGCACCGCGGGGTGGGCCGTCTCCGACGGTGGCGGGAAAAGCTACCTCCTGACCGCCGGTCACTGCGGCCGTACCGGAGGCGGCTGGCACAACGGGTCCTGGACGACGCCCGGGACCGGCCTGTGGGTCGGGACGGGCGCCCAGGAGAACGTCGGGCACGACCTGCTCCTCATCGGCGCCAGTTCGGCCGGGCGGATCTGGGACGGCAGTTCCGCGGGTGACTTCACCAAGGGCGTCGTCGGCTGGGACTGGGTCTACGCCAACGAGTGGATCTGCCAGTCCGGCTCGACCAGCGGCGCCGTGTGCGGGATCCAGAACACTTCCAACTTCACCTACGGCGGCTGGTACATCGACGCCTACGGCAACACCGAGTACTACTCCGACCTCATCGTCGCCACCCGGGTCGATGGCGGGCTGCCGAGCCAGGGTGGCGACAGCGGCGGACCGGTCTTCTCCCTCAGCGGCGACTACAACGTCGTGGCCAACGGGACGGTCACCGCTCACAACGGCTCCACGTTCTACTACCAGGACTTCGCCACGGCCTGGCGTGACTTCGGGATCTCCGCGAAGACGGGCTGAGCGAAGGGTCAGGCCCGCCCGCGGGTGACCGGGACGGGGGCGCCGTCGGCGTAGAGGAGGATCCGGCCGGCCAGCGGGCGGGCCAGGCGGATCTCGTAGACGGTCGTTCTCAACACGTCGGTGTCGAGGACACCGCACCCCGGGGCGGTCGCTTCGGCGGCCGGCCCGGGGTGCGCGACCGTCAGGCCGACCACCACCGCGGTCGCCGATTCGAGCACCGCCGGCCGGTGGACCTGTCGCGGAGCTCCCGGGCAGGCGGGTGGCGGCAACGGCATGCGGACGCTCAGCGTGGTGCCGACCGCGTCCGCCCGGGCGTCGGACGCCGAAGGTGAGGAACGCACCCGGCCCAACTTCCAGAACGCGTCCGGGGTGAGCGCCGGCCAGGCGAGCGAACCGCCGCGAGCGGTGTGGAAGATCCAGGACGGGACGCGGACACTCCCCCGGTCGGTCGGCATCGTCGCCGTCCCCAGCTCCGCACCCGTGATCTCGATCGGCCCCGCGGGCGAGGCCATACGGGTGGGTGCGGACATCGCAGCGAACGCGCTCCCGGCCGAAACCGCCCGGTAGGTCTGCCGGTGTCCTTCGGGAAGGTCGACCTTGATGCCGCGCGGGGTCGTGGACGGTAGTCGTCGCGGCGGCTTGAAACTGTGCGCCGCGAAGGCCGCTTTCTCCACCGCGTCCAGGGGGGTGACCACCTTCGGGAGGTCGCCGAGGACCACGAGCGGTCGCGGGGCGCGGTCGGCGGGAAAGGTCCGCCACCGCGCGAGCTGGGCGGCCGTTGGCGCGGGTGGCGAGAACCGGTCCTGTCGGGCGGGGACGACCGGGTCTGCGGAGGGTCCCGTGTCGTGCGGGGTCAAGGCCGCGACCAGGGTTGGTGTCAGCAGTAGGGCGGTGCCCGCGATGACGGTTCCTCCGGTCAGGGCGATCGCGGCTCGTGTGCGCTTGCGGGGATGTCCGGCTCGGACGTTCCGTCCGGTGGTCGTCTCGGGCCGCTCGGTGTGGCCGGTCTCCGACCTGCGCGGCTCCGGCGGCTCGTGGGCCGGTTCACGGGACATGTCGTGGCGCCGGTGCTCGTCGCATGGTTCCCACTCCGCATGAGGAGGCAAGAGTCCGGAACCTCCAGCTTACGACTCACGCCCTGAGACCACCTTCTCGTCGGGACGCGGGGTTGCCGGGTGGTGATGCCGTCCGGCACCGTGGCGTGGGTTTCGGACGTTTTCGGGGTGGACCCTCACGCGGGCCGGAATGTACGTGACGTCCGCCCTGTCCCTGCCGGATCATGAGGTCCCATGGACCGCGTGCGGATCAGACCCATGACACCGGACGACCTGCCCGCCGCCCAGCGCGCCTCCGCCACCATCTTCCTGGAGGCCGACCGGGCGGCCCGGCGCTGGGACGAACCGGAACCGCAGCCCCCCGACGAGGCGTCCGGCCGGAGCTGGATCGAGGGCATCGGCCACCACGTCGCGACCGACCCCGGCGGCTGCTGGGTCGCCGAGGCGGACGGCGGCGAGATCGTCGGCCTCGCGGTCGGCCAGAACCGGGGCGGCGTCTGGTACCTGGCCGTCTTCGGCGTCCTGCCGGGCCTGCAGGGGCAGGGCGTCGGCCGCCGGCTCCTCGACGCCGCCCTGGCCCACGCGGGTGACCGTCCCGGCCTGATCTCCTCGTCCCCGCACCCGGCCGCGACCCGCCGCTACCGCCTCGCGGGCTTCACCCTGCACCCGCTGATGGGCATGTCCGGACGCCTCGACCGCAGCGTCCTGCCCGCGGTCGGCGGCCTGCGCGAGGGACGCCCCGACGACTTCGCGTGGATGGACGCGCTGGACGCGACCCTGCGCGGCGGCCCCCACGGCGCCGACCATCCGCACATGCTGGAGCGCAGGCGGCTGATCGTCTCGTCCGCGCCCGGCGAGCGGCCCGGCTACGTCTACCTCGACAAGGACGAGGGGAACCCGATCCTGCTCGCCGCCGCGCAGGTCGAGACCGCCGAACGCCTCCTGTGGGAGGCCCTCGCGCACACCCGGGAGCAGGCGGTCATCGGGCACATCACGGCCGGGAACCCGTGGGCCGTCGACATCGGCCTGGCCGCCCGCCTCGACCTCCACCGGGACGGCTACCTCGCCCTGCGCGGCATCCCCGAACCGGCGCCCTACCTCGCGAGCGGACACCATCTTTAGAGTGCCTTCGATCCGCAGCGAGCCAACGGGCGGCGGGCCGGTGGTCTCAGGGGTGGCCGAAGAAGATCTCTCGTGCTTCGCGGAGCGCGTAGTAGACCGGTTGCGCAGGGTGTCGGTTGTGGTTCAGGTCGCGTCGCCGGCGGCGTCCAGGGGGCGCCAGGCGGGGCCGCGGCCGTCCCGCCGGACCTGTCCGAACACCACGTCGGCGAAGTGGACGCCGAAGCCGAGAGTGCCGGGCTCTTCCAACTCGGCGACCAGGCGGCGGCGGTGCCGGGCGGCCCCGGCGGGGTCGTGGTCGTAGACGCAGGACCAGTCGGGGTGGTCCACCTGGACCGGTGAGTGCAGGGAGTCGCCGAAGGCGATCAGGCGGGTCCCGCCCGCGGTGATGACGAACTCCGCGTGGCCCACGGTGTGGCCGGCGGTGATCCGGACCCGCACGCCCGGGAAGATCTCCTGCCCGTCGGCCATCGTGCGGACGCGCGGTGCGAGGGTGTCGAGGACCTCCCCGGGTGTGCCCTCGGCCTCCAGTCGCGCGCGCTGCGCCCATTCCGGTTCGGCCACCAGGTACTCGGCGGAGGTGAACGCGGGCCCGTCCTCGCCCGGGGCGCGGTGGGCGGCCCAGCCGAGGTGGTCGGGGTGCAGGTGGCTGAAGGCGACCGCTTCCAACTGCTCCGGGGTGCGGCCGAGTGCGGCGAGGTTGTCCAGGAGCGCGCCGCCGCGCAGGGCTCCGTTCGGTGTCCGCGGATCGGCGGGCAGCGAGTGGGGGCCGAGGCCGGTGTCGATCAGCAGGGCGCGGTCGCCGTGTTCGACCAGGAGGCCGCCGAGGCTCGCCACCAGGTATCCGGAGGCGTCCAGGTACTGCGGGTGGGTCGCCCAGAACTCGTCGGTGGAGTCGGGCAGCCAGGCGCCCGGCCGGCCCTGGATGACGCCGTCCGGCACGAAGGTCACCGTGGTGTCGCCGAGTTCGACCGAGCGGAGCCGCCCCGGCCGGCGCAGTCGTTCGTGCAGGTCATCCGCTGTCGTCACCATGGGGGTCGCTCCTTGTCGGTCGTTCGAGCCGGTGCGCCGCCGGTTCCCGCGGCGGCGACCACGCCACTGTAAGCATTAAGCTAGAAGTATTCAAGCTTTAAATATTGTGACTTGATGGACTTGCTAGGGTGGGGGCATGACGACACCCCCGCGGGCGCAGGCCGTCGCCGAACGAGAACTGTGCGGCCTGGTGAACGGGCTGGCCCACCAGATCGCCGACCACGTCCGCCGGCGGGCCGCGACCCTCGGCCTCACCGCCGCCCAGGCGACGGCGCTGCGGGAGATGACCGGGCCGATGACCATGCGCGAGCTCGCCGAACGCATGAGCTGCGAACCCTCCAACGCCACCTTCGTCATCGACCGGCTCGAGAAGCAGGGCCTGGTCGAACGCCGCGCGCATCCCACCGACCGCCGCGCCAAGCACCTGGTCCTCACCGCCGAGGGCACCGCCTCGCGCGAACGGCTCCTGGAACTCCTCGCCGAGGACTCACCCCTGGGCGCCCTCACCGCCGCACAGCAGCGCGCCCTGCAAGACCTGCTTCAGCGCACCGTCGTCCGCCCGTAGCGCGCCAGGCCCGCACGGAAGCGACCGCCCCTGCGGCGGCCTTGCGGCGGGCCTCGCTTCCCGCCGGTGCGAGCGGGTGGGACAGCGTGAGCACCGCGGGAGCGGGTAACGTCCGGCGGGTGCGACCCACGGATGTTCAGCGGCTGACGGTGGCGGAGGCGGTCGACCGCTACGCCGAGATGGTGCGGGCCAAATGCTCGACGGGAGCGCTGGCCCCCGCGACGGCGGAGGTGTACGCGCGGGACGTGCACACCTTCGCCGATCTCGCCGGACCCGAACGGATCCTGGACGACCTGACCGGCGAGGACGTCGACGAGGTGCTGCTGCGTTTCGCGCGCAAACCCGACGGGCGCCGCACCGCCACCGGACGCCGCTCCCCCGCCGCCGAGCCGGCCGCATCGGGAGCGGCGCCGGGCGCCGGGACGCGGGCGGCGGACGGCGCGGTGCGCGGCGGGGCCCTGCAGAGCGCGGCGTCGCAGGCGCGGTTCCGGCGGTCGGTGTCGGCGCTGTTCCGGCACGCGGTGGTCGCCGGATGGGTGCACCTGAACCCGATGGGCGCGGCGACGGTCCGCCCCAAGCACCGGGGCGGGCTGCGCGCCGAGCGGCGCGCGCTGACGGCCGAGCAGGCGGGCGGGCTCGTCGGCGCCGCCCGGGGCCTGGCCGACGCTCCCGGAGGCGTCCCGGGCGCCGCGGGGAGTGAGCGGACCCGCGCCGACCAGCGCACCGAGCTGCGCGACGCGCTCATCGTCCTGCTGCTGGCCGCCGTCGGCCCCCGCGTGTCGGAGCTGACCCGGGCCAACGCCGAGGACTTCTTCGTCAACGCCGGCGTGCGGTACTGGCGGATCTTCGGCAAGGGCGGCCGGACCCGGGACGTGCCGCTCCCCCAGCCGGTCGCCGAGGTCCTGGACGCCTACCTGGCGCAGGGGCGGGCGCTGCTGGACCGCGGCCGCGAACCGAAGGCGCTGCTGCTGTCGTGGCGGGGACGGCGCCTGGCGCGCGGCGACGTGCAGGCCGTGGTCGACCCGCGCCTGCACCCGGTCGATCACGG
>NZ_JBFAOF010000026.1:0-23131 GCF_040675125.1 Spirillospora sp. NPDC049652
CCCAGGCCGGCGGCGCGGAGCGGTCCATGCGCGCCTGGGTCCTGCAGACCTCGCCGCGCGCCGCCGCCAAGGCCGAGGCGCGCACCCAGCGGGAAGCCGCGAAGCTGCCGAAGGGCGCGGCGACCGCCCTGAAGGGCCGCACGCCCACGCTGTTCGCGATCGACCAGCTCAACGAGATCGCCGAGCGGGAGCGGCCCAAGAGCGCCGAGGACGCCACGACCGGGACCGTCTCGTGGTCCCCGGTGGCCCTGGCGTCCCTGGCCGTACCTATCGTCCTGCTGGTATTGGCTGGCGTCCTCTAGGCGAGCAGGTCCGCCAGGGCCTTGCGGAGTGCTTGGAGGTCGGCGGCGGCGCGCTCCCGGGCCGCGTCCACGTCGTCTCCGACCTCGTGGACGACCTCCAGGTAGCACTTCAGCTTCGGCTCCGTCCCGGACGGCCGGACGACGACGCGCGCGCCGTCCAGCCGGAACCGCAGGCCGTCGGTCGGCGGCAGGCCGTCCGCGCCCCGGGCGAGGTCGTCGACCGCCTCCACCGGGCGTCCGGCCAGCTCCTTGGGCGGCTCGGCGCGCAGCCGGGCCATCATGCCGGTGATCAGCGACAGGTCGTCCACGCGGATCGACAGCTGCGCGGTGGCGTGCAGCCCGTACCGGCGGGCCTGGTCGTCCAGCAGGTCGAGCAGCGTCCGGCCGTCCCGGCGCGCCTCGGCGGTGAGCGCGGCGGCGGCGACGGCGGCGCTGACGCCGTCCTTGTCGTGGACGATCACGCCGTCCCCGGCGCCGACGCTGTAGCCGAGCGCCTCCTCGTAGCCGAAGACCAGCCGGCCCTCCGCCTTCATGATCCACTTGAACCCGGTGAGGGTCTCGGCGAACCGCACCCCGTGCCCGCGCGCGACCGCGCCGAGCAGCGAGGACGACACGATCGTCGTGACCACCAGGCGGTCGTCGCCCGACGTGTGCCGCAGGACGTGCTCGGCGAGCAGCCCGCCCACCTCGTCGCCCGTCAGCGCCCGCCAGCCGCCGTCCCGGGTGGGGACGGCGAGCGCGAGCCGGTCCGCGTCCGGGTCGTTCGCGACCACCAGGTCGGCGCCGGTGCGGGCGGCCAGCGCGAGGACGAGGTCCATCGCGCCCGGCTCCTCCGGGTTCGGGAAGGCGACGGTCGGGAAGTCGGGGTCGGGCTCGGCCTGCTCGGCGACCACGGCGGGCGCCGGGATCCCGGCCCGCTCGAACGCCCGCAGCAGGACGTCCCGCCCGACGCCGTGCATCGGCGTGTAGGCGACCTTCAGCCCGGCGGCGTCCGCGACCGGCAGCACGGCGAGCGCGTCCAGGTACGCCTCGACGATCTCGTCGCCGAGCACCGTCCAGCCCTCGCCGAGCGGCAGTTCGTCCACCCGCCCGACCGCGTCGATCGCGTCGGAGATCTCCCGGTCCACCGGCGGGACGATCTGCGCGCCGTCCGACCAGTACACCTTGTAGCCGTTGTCGCGCGGCGGGTTGTGGCTGGCGGTGACCATCACCCCGGCCGCCGCGCCCAGGTGCCGGACGGCGAACGCCAGCACCGGCGTCGGCAGCGGCCCCGGCATCAGCCAGGCGCGCAGCCCCGCCCCGGTCACGACGGCGGCGGTGTCCTCGGCGAACCGGCGCGAGTTGTGCCGCGCGTCGAACCCGATCACCACACCGGACCCGGCAGGCAGCCGCGCCGCCAGCCCGGCCGCCGCGCGCATCACCGTCACCCGGTTCATCCGGTTCGGGCCCGCGCCCAGCTCGCCGCGCAGCCCGGCCGTCCCGAACTCCAGCCGGGCGCCGAACCGGTCACGCAGCGCGGCCTCGTCGTCCAGCAGCGCCGACAGCTCGGCGCGCGTCTCGGGGTCGGGGTCCTGGGCGAGCCAGGCCTCCGCGCGCTCCCGCAGCGAGGTCTCCGCGCCCGTCATGCCTTGGCCAGGACGTCCGCGAGCAGGCGGCCCATGCGGGAGGCGGCGGCGCGGCCGGCCTCCAGCACCTCCTGGTGGTCGAGGAGCTTGTCGCTCAGCCCGGCCGCGATGTTGGTGACCAGCGAGATGCCCAGCACCTCCGCGCCGCCCTGGCGCGCCGCGATCGTCTCCAGGACGGTCGACATGCCGATCATGTCCGCGCCCATCGTGCGGAGCATCCGGATCTCCGCCGGGGTCTCGTACGTCGGGCCGCGGAACGCCGCGTACACGCCCTCGGCGAGCGTCGGGTCGGCGGCGAGCGCCAGCCCCCGCAGCCGCTTGGAGTACGCCTCGGTCAGGTCCAGGAACGTCGCGCCGGTCAGCGGGTTCGCGCCGGTCAGGTTGAGGTGGTCGGAGATCAGCACCGGGTCGCCGACCGACTGGGTCTCGGGCCGCAGCCCGCCCGCCGCGTTCGTCAGCACCACCGTGCGGACCCCGGCGGCCAGCGCCGTCCGGACGCCGTGCACGACCGGGTCGACCCCGCGGCCCTCGTACAGGTGGGTGCGGCCGAGGAAGACCAGGCAGCGCCGCCCGCCGACCTCCACGATCCGGATCCGGCCCGCGTGCCCCGCCACCGCGGGCACCGCGAAGCCGGGCAGGTCGGTCACCGGGATCTCCGCGACGGGCTCGCCCAGCTCGTCCGCCGCCGGGACCCAGCCCGACCCCATCACCAGGGCCACATCGAAGGCGTCGAACCCGGTCTTCCGGCGGATCTCGAGTGCGGCGGCCTCGGCCACCGCAAAAGCGTCGTTGCTCACGATCCGACATTACCGGCCGAGATCACCTCGTCGAACGGCTCCCGGACCCGTCCGAGGAGCCCCTGACCGGCCCTCCGCCGGCCCTCCGCTGGCCAGTGGAGCCGCCGACCGGGGACGCCCGGCCGGCCCCGGTCAGTCGCCGAGGGACTTGCAGGGCCGTTCGCGCAGCGCCTTCACATAGTCGTCCGGAGCGCCCGCCTTCTCGGCGGCGTCGGCGAGGATGCCCAGATAGCGCGCCGACGGCAGGCCGCCCTCGTAGTCGTCCAGGACGTAGACCCAGGCCAGCACGTCCCCGTCGAGGGTGTGCACCCGGACCCTGGTCTTGCGGTAGACGCCGAGCGCCGCGCCCTCCCACGCGTCGAGCTCCTGCTCGTCCCAGGACGGCACGTCGTACAACACGACGAACACCTGCTCGAAGCGGTCCTCGACGACGGTGGCGAGCGCCCCGTCCCAGCCCTTGTCCTGGCCCCCGAAGGTCAGCCGCCAGCCGGACAGCCAGCCCGTCCCGCGCATCGGGGAGTGCGGGGCCCGGACCGCCATCTGCTCATGATCCATGTTGGAGGCGTACGCCGCGTACAGTGCCACGTCCACCGAGGGTACGCCCCTCCATACCCGGTCGGGGTCCGAGCATCGCGGCGCGTGCAGAACAATGGAGACGTGACGCGCATTGTGATCATCGGAGGAGGACCGGGCGGCTACGAGGCCGCACTCGTCGCCGCGCAGCTCGGCGCGGACGTGACCGTCGTGGAGCGCGACGGGCCGGGCGGCGCGTGCGTGCTGTCCGACTGCGTGCCGTCCAAGACGCTGATCGCGACGTCCACCCGGATGGCGGTGATGGGCGAGTCGTCGGCGCTGGGCCTGCGGTTCAGCGGCGGCCCGGACGGCATCGTCGGCGGCCTGGAGGTCGACCTCGCCACGGTGAACAAGCGCGTCAAGGACCTCGCCCGCGCCCAGTCGTTCGACGTGGCCGAGCGCCTCGCCTACGAGGAGGTCAAGATCGTCCGGGGCGAGGCGCGGCTGGTCGAGCCGCACGTCGTCGCGGTCGGCGACCGGCACATCCGGGCCGACATCATCCTGCTCGCCACCGGCGCCACCCCGCGCGTGCTGCCGAGCGCCGAGCCGGACGGCGAGCGCATCCTCACCTGGCGCCAGCTCTACGACCTGCCCGAGCTCCCCGAGCACCTGATCGTCGTCGGGTCCGGCGTGACCGGCGCCGAGCTCGCCGGGGCCTACCTGTCGCTCGGCTCCAAGGTCACCCTGGTCTCCTCGCGCGACCGCATCCTGCCGACCGAGGACGCCGACGCCGCCTCGGTGCTGCAGGAGGTCTTCCTCCGCCGCGGCATGAAGGTCATGTCCCGCTCCCGCGCCGCCGGCGCCGAGCGCACCGGCGACGGCGTGACCGTCACCCTCGAGGACGGCACGAAGATCGAGGGCTCGCACTGCCTGATGACCGTCGGCATGATCCCCAACACGTCCGGGATCGGCCTGGAGGACGTCGGCGTCACCCTCGACAGCCGCGGCTTCGTCGTGGTCGACAAGGTGTCCCGGACGTCGGTCCCGCACATCTACGCCTCCGGCGACTGCACCGGCGTGCTCATGCTCGCCTCGGTCGCGGGCATGCAGGGCCGCATCGCCATGTGGCACGCCCTCGGCGAGGCCGTCCAGCCGCTGAAGCTCGGCTGGGTCTCGTCCAACATCTTCACCGACCCCGAGGTCTCCTCCGTCGGCGTCACCCAGCACATGGTCGACACCGGCGAGGTCAACGCCCGCACGGTCATGCTGCCGCTGTTCACCAACGCGCGCGCCAAGATGCAGGGCTTCGAGGACGGCTTCGTGAAGCTGTTCTGCCGCCCGTCCACCGGGATCGTCCTCGGCGGCGTCATCGTGGCGCCGCGCGCGTCCGAGCTGATCCTCGGCGTCTCCCTGGCCGTCCAGCAGCACCTCACGGTCGACCAGGTGGCCCACACCTTCGCCGTCTACCCGTCGCTGTCGGGCTCGATCACCGAGGCGTCCCGCCGTCTGATGTCCGAACACGCCTTCTGATCCGCAGCGAGCGGAACGCGGGCTCACGTCACGCGGAACGGCCCGCCTCTTCGGAGGCGGGCCGTTCCGCGTTGGTGCTCTCACCGGGCCAGGCGGCGAGGGTCTCCCTGTTCGGGCGCGAAGGACGCGACGGCGTGGCGTCCGCATCGGGCTCCTGGGCGGCTGAGCCGCCGTGCCGGAGGTCAGCGGCGGGGCTCGCCGCGCGGGTCTTCGAGGCCGTGGCGGTGCAGGCGCGCGCGGCGGAGGTCGTCCGCGCTGACGGCGACGGTCAGCGTGCTGGCCAGGAACGCCAGCAGCGCGACCATGCCCCGCAGCCACAACGGGCCGGGCAGCAGGCCGAGCGCCAGGCAGATCGGGACCATCAACGCGACGTGCCGCAGGAGCAGCCGGGTCCGCCAGCCCGCGTCCGTGAGGTCGTGCCGCACCCACTCCCGGTTCTCCGGCGGCAGCCGGAACCCCAGCGCGTACCGCACCTGCCCCATCGGGCCGGGGTCACCCGGCAGACGTGTCATGGTCGTCCCATCCATCCCGCCAAAGACTATGTGCCCGCCCGCGCGGCCCTCCGCACCGCCCGATCCAGGTGTAGACGAGCGGGAGGGGACGTGAACGGGTCCGGCCCGCGTCCTTGGAGGACGCGGGCCGGATCTTGGTGGTCGGGAGAGGCGGACGACCGGTCGCGAGACGGGTCAGCCGCCGGCGGGACGGGCTACCAGTCGCCTCCGCCGCCCCAGTCGCCGCCACCGCCGAAGTCGCCGGAGCCGAAGTCCCAGCCGCCGCCGGCGTCGCCGGAGTCGCCGCCGAAGCCGCCGAACCCTCCGTCGCCGCCACCGCTCATGACGTCGTGGTGACCGCCCCAGCCGCCGCCCATCATCGAGCCGAGCATGGTTCCGATCATCATCCCGGACAGCAGGTCCATGCCGCCGTAGGACTGGTAGTAGCCGCCCGCGTAGGGCGCGTAGGCGGGCCCCGCGTCCCAGTAGGGACGGCGTCCGTCACCGTAGGGCACCATGCGGACGTCGGGCTGCCCGCCGCTCAGCACCGCCTGGGAGTCGGCCGCGCAGGCCGGGACCGACCGCGGCGCGCCGCCGACCGGGGCCCACATGACGTCCTGGACGGACGGGCCGTGCTGCGGGTTGAAGAAGCAGGGCGCGCGCCGCTCGGGCACCGGCTCGCCGTTCAGCCGGGCGCGGCAGGCGGTCATGTGGTAGCGGCCGTCCTCCAGCGCGGTCGTGACGCCCTGCATGTCCTCCGGACGGGCGGCGCGCTCGGTGGCCGTCTTCGCCGCGTCGTAGGAGTTCATCGCCTGCTCGTACTCGGACTTGGCCCCGGCGTCGAGGCTCGGGTCCATGACGTTGAGGTCGAGGGCGGCGATGTCCTCGCCGAGCCTGGTCACGTCCTCCTCGACGCCGCGCTTGAGGTCGGCCATCTCCCGCTCGCGGCGGGTGCGGCGGCGCTTGCGCACCACCACGAACGCCGCGATGGCGCCCGCGACGACCAGGACCAGCACGCCCAGCAGCACGAAGGCGCCGACGGTGCCGGCCTTCTCCTTGTCGGCGGCCTTCTTCTCGGCCCGGTCGGAGAAGTCGATCACCCGCTGCTTCAGCGGCTCGCCGGACACCTGGGACACCAGCTTGTTGGCGTCCTTCGCCGACAGGTAGGAGCCCTTCTTGGTGAGGGCCAGCATGTGCTTGCCGTCCGCCGCGATCGCGACGTAGACCTTGCCCTTGTCCACCCGGGTGGCGACGGCCTTCAGCGCCGCGACCGTCCCGGACTGCGAGTTGTTGCTGTCGGTGACGACGACCCGGATGTCCGCCTTGGAGTTCTTGTTGAGAGCCGCGTTCATCTCGGCCACGTCGGACGACGAGACCTGAGAGGCGACGCTGCTGTCCACGTACACGCGTGAGCTCATCAGGCCCTTGGCGATCTGACTCGGTGAGTCGTCCGCCCGGGCCCCCGTCCCCCACAGACTCACCAGCAGGACGGTCAGTACGGCGACTCCCGCCGCGAAAACACCACGCCTGGCCGTACGCCGTGGCCTGTTATCGGATCTCATGATTCTCAGTGTGCCTCCTTGCTGGATAAGACGAGCTCAGCCGCATGGACGTTCCGCCCCCGCCACCAACTCCCCGGGAACCGCTGAGACCTTCGTCACACTCTCCTCATTCAACCCCTGAACCCGCCCTCCGGTTCCCTTCCCGCGAAGAAACCAGCCCACGCGACCCGAACACCCGGCCCCTCCGGCCCCTTGAGCCCAGCCCGAAGCCTCGACCCCAGCCGCACCGAGACCAGACAAGCCCTCACAAGCCCGCCCACACCGGTCTCCGCCAGGGTCACCAAATCCGGTCGCCGGGGGCACAAGCCCAAGCCCACAACGCCACACACTTCGGCTGGCCGACAAACGCCGTCGCCTCCGCCTCCGCGCCGCTCTTCCCCGCCCATACGCACGCGGGGGAGGCCCTGTACGGCCACATGGACGACAGGTACGCGACAACAGCCTGCGGGTGGGGAACGAGTGGCCGCAGCGGCCGTGGGCAACGCTCACGCCACGTCAGAGGTTCCGGGAGCATCCTGGGTGCTGAAACAGGAAGAGGAGACCTACCTGCCAACGCACACCTAAGTGCAAACACCGCAGGTATGTGTTCGTCCGCTGCCCGGTATCCGGAGGCGCGGCCTCTGCAGCGGACGGTGCGAGGTTGTGAGTGAGGGGCGGAGCCGCCGTCGCCGTCGCCGTTCGCCGGGGTCCGGGCGGCGAGGGACGACCACACACGCAGGTCTGAGCCTGGGACGTCCGTCACGGCCGACACGTCCGGGGATCGCGGAACCCAGCGTCCGACGGCTGAAGGGCGGTCCGAAACCAAAGGAAGTTCGCTCGATCGAGGCCGGGCGGGACATCTCTACCGGCCTACATCGGCGTCCGGGGCCGGGGAGGTGCGCGCCGAGCAGGTGGGCCTCGCCGCGCACCTCCGGACCGGGACGTGGTTCAGGAGTCCTTGATCTCGCAGATGACGGCGCCGCTGGACACGGTCTGGCCGACGGCCGCGGAGAGGCCGGTGACGGTGCCGGCCTTGTGGGCGGTGAGCGGCTGCTCCATCTTCATGGCCTCGAGGACGACGAGGGTGTCGCCCGCGGCGACGGTCGCGCCGTCCTCGGCGACGATCTTGACGATGGTGCCCTGCATGGGCGAGACCAGGGCGTCGCCGGACGCCTGGGCGGCCGCTCCGGACTTCTTGCCGCCGCGCCGCCGGGCCGGGCCCGCCTTGGCGGCCGCGGGGGCCGCGGAAACGCCCAGCGAGGACGGCAGCGTGACCTCGATGCGCTTCCCGCCGACCTCGACGGTGACGGTCTCGCGGGACTCGGCGCCCTCACCCTCCTCGGCGGGCGGGGCGGTGAACGGCGCGATGTCGTTGTCGAACTCGGTCTCGATCCACCGGGTGTGGACGGAGAAGTGGGTCTCGTCGTCGGCGGGGACGAAGGCCGGGTCGTCCAGCACCCGGCGGTGGAACGGCAGGACGGTCGGCATGCCGTCCACGACGAACTCGTCCAGGGCCCGGCGCGCCCGCTCGACCGCCTGCCGCCGGGTCGCCCCGCTGACGACCAGCTTGGCGATCAGCGAGTCGAACTGCTGCGGGACGGTCTGGCCCTTCACGTACCCGGAGTCGAGCCGGACGCCCGGGCCCGACGGCGGCTGCCAGTCGGTCAGCGTCCCGACGGCGGGCAGGAAGCCGCGGCCCGCGTCCTCGGCGTTGATCCGGAACTCGATGGAGTGGCCGCGCAGGACCGGGTCGCCGTAACCGAGCTCCTCGCCGTCGGCGATACGGAACATCTCGCGGACGAGGTCGACCCCGGCGACCTCCTCGGTGACGGGGTGCTCGACCTGCAGACGGGTGTTGACCTCCAGGAACGAGATCGTGCCGTCCTGCCCGACGAGGAACTCGCAGGTGCCCGCGCCCACGTAGCCGGCCTCGCGCAGGATCGCCTTGGACGAGTTGTAGAGCAGCTCGACCTGCTCGTCGGAAAGGTAGGGGGCCGGGGCCTCCTCGACGAGCTTCTGGTGGCGGCGCTGCAGCGAGCAGTCGCGCGTGGACACCACGACCACGTTGCCGTGCTTGTCGGCCAGGCACTGGGTCTCGACGTGCCGGGGCCTGTCGAGGTAGCGCTCGACGAAGCACTCGCCGCGCCCGAACGCCGCGACCGCCTCGCGGACGGCCGACTCGTACAGTTCGGCGACCTCGCCCAGCTCGCGGGCCACCTTCAGGCCGCGCCCGCCGCCGCCGAACGCCGCCTTGATCGCGATCGGCAGGCCGTGCTCCTCGGCGAACGCGACGACCTCGTCCGCGCCGGACACCGGGTCCTTGGTGCCCGCGACCAGCGGCGCGCCGACCTTCTGCGCGATGTGCCGGGCCTGCACCTTGTCGCCGAGCGCCGTGATCGCCGCCGGGGGCGGGCCGATCCAGGTCAGCCCGGCGTCCTCGACGGCCGCGGCGAAGTCGGCGTTCTCCGCCAGGAAGCCGTATCCGGGGTGGACGGCGTCCGCGCCGCAGTCGGCGGCGACGCGCAGCAGCTTCCCGATGTCCAGATAGGACTCGGCGGCGGTGGTGCCGCCCAGCGTGTACGCCTCGTCCGCCACCCGAACGTGCAGGGCGTCCAAGTCCGGCTCGGCGTACACCGCGACACTGGTCAACCCGGCGTCACGGCAGGCACGGGCAATACGGACCGCGATCTCCCCGCGGTTGGCGATCAGGACCTTGCGCACGTGGTTCCCTCCCTCGACTCGCACGCGCAGTCTAGATAAGTGTCCCGGGCCCGCCGACGGTAAGCCCCTCCTTATGCGCCCGAACCAGGACGATCCGCCTCCGACTTCCCAGCAACCCCGAGGTGCCGCGCTCCTCTCCGAGCCAGGGTCAGTGAGCACTCACCAGCGAAGAGTGAGCATTCACTAACCCGCCCTCCCCAACCGCCTTCCCCAAGGTGAGCGCCCACTCGCCGCCCACCCGAAGCGCTCAACGACACCCCTTCCCACACCGCTCCCAGAGCCGCCTCAGTAGCCGACGGCCCCCACCGCCACGGAATCGCCTGAACACCCGACCGCAATCTCAAAGACCACGCCGCCAAGGCGCCGGAAGGAGACGGTCGGTTCCGGACCCCGCGCTGTTCCGGGCAGCGCGGACTCGGGCTGGCGTTCGAGGCCTATCCCGTGCGCAGAGCTATGCCCTGCACTTCTGGGGCGGGGACTGGGCTGGTGGGGGTTGTCCGCGGGCATGGGAGAGCCCTCGGCCATCGGGTCCGTTCGGACGTTGATGGCCGAGGGCTCTCGGTGCTGCTGTGCGCGGCTTCGGCTCCCCGGGGTGGCGGGGTGTGCCCTCACTGCTCGCGCTTGTACCGGCGGTTGAACTTCTCGACGGCCCCCGTCTCGTCCACCAGGCGGTTGCGGCCCGTGTAGAACGGGTGGCTGGCCGCCGAGACGTCGACGTCCACGACCGGGTAGGTGTTGCCGTCCTCCCAGGTCACCGTCTGGGACGACAGGACCGTGGAGCGCGTCAGGAACGCGAAGTCGGCGCCGCGGTCGCGGAACACGACCGGCCGGTACTCGGGGTGGATGCTCTGCTTCATGGTCGCCTCCAGGGTGGACGGGTGGTCAGTGGCCCGTGAGGAGCTGGGTGGTTCGCCCCACCCGCATCGCGGACGCCCCGTATAACCCCACGGGAACGGTTTTCATTCCGTCCGCCCGAAACGGGTCTCCCGGGCACGTGATCAACCGGTGTATCTTCTGCGGGGATCCGCGGAGTTTCGCAGGGAGACGCATGGTTCGGCACTGGTCGCGGGCGGTGTTGCTGGCCGCGCTGGCATGCTGCGTGGCGGTGCCGTCCTCGGCGCGGCCGAGCCGCCCGTCCGTGGACGCCGACACCACCCGGCAGCTCACCGTCGCCGCGAGCGCCCTGCTGGACTTCCGCTCGCAGTCGCTCGTCGAGCGGCGCCGCCAGGACCGGCGCGCCCCGACCGAGGTCCTCGGCGTCAAGATCTCCCCGGACCTGGCCGAGAACCAGGAACGCGCCGTCCGGGAGCTGGCGAACCGCAACCGCGCGCCCGTCCCCGGCGGCCCCGCGTACGTCGCCGCGAAGACGCGGCTGTCCGCCGACCGCGCGGTCCGGCACGGCGACCACATCACGCTGGACGTCACCGAGCACACCGACCTCAGCTACGGGGACGGGCGGATCGAGCAGTCGGTCCGCCGCCGGTTCGAGTTCGAGCGGCGGGGCGAGCAACTCGTCCTGGTGGGGGAGCGCGTCACCGACCCGAAGGCGCACCCGATGAACGACCCGGAGCCGACGGACGAGCCGTCCCCGCCGGAGCCGAGCCCCACGCCCGAGCCGCCCGAGCCGCCCGCGCCGGGCCCGGTGACGCCCGACCCCTCGCCGTCCCCGACGGAGACGACGCCGAGCCCGTCGCCGTCGAGTCCGACCGCGACGCCGTCCGCGCCGTCCGGCTCGGCGACGCCCTCGACGCCGGCGCCGCCGACGACCACGCCGCCGCCGGTGCCGGTCCCCGTCATCCCGCCGATCACCCTGACGCCGCCGTCCTTCTGATCGCCCGGGACGCGCGAATGGGCATTTCGCCTGCTCCGGCCGCGCGTCAAGAGATGGGTCAGAATGCGGCGGAGGAACACGCCGTAAACCGTTCCACTGGCCGGATCCGGCCAGCCCAAGCCAGTCGGAATGGGTGCCAAACGGTGCGGGAAGACCGTTGTGCGTCTGGCTTCCGGTGATCGGTGGGGCGTAGGCTGGCGGGCATATTCTTCGGGGCCCGGAGAACGCGCCACGGCGAGGCGGCGACCGTCCGACGTGGCCCAGCGATCGCAACCAGCGACGAAAGGGTCGAAGCATGAGCGGTGACAAGCGCGGCGCCAGCATCGGGGCACTCGAAGACCTGTCCCGGATGTTCAGCAAGCACTCCCGGAATCTCGACGCGCTCATCAAGGACCTCAACGGCCGCACCGTCAGCAGCACCGAGGTGTGGTGGGGGCCGGGCGCGGACCGTTTCCGCAGCGCGTGGGCCGAGGCCAAGACCGCCTTCGACAAGATGGCGCTCGCCCTCGAGGAGGGCAGCCAGGACATCAAGCGCTCGCAGCAGAACATCGAGGCCGCCACCCGCTGACCGCGGCCCCCCTGGACCGCGGGTCCCGGCCCATCCCCCCGAGGCCGGGACCCGCACCCCGCCACACCCCGCACCCGCCCGTTCCACGAGACATGTCGGGACATGCGTCGCGACACGGAGTCACGATCCAGGAACGGGCCGTCGCGCGCGCCGCCCCGCGTGCGAAAGTCGACCACGGGACGACGGAGGGTGAGGATGAGCGGACCTGACGCGCTGGAGCTGCGGATGCTCCTCGGCCGGGTGCAGAGCCTCTCGGACGAGCACTGGCGGCTGCTGTCCGGGCCGCGCCAGGCCATGGCAGACCACGCCTGGGTGGGCGGCACGTCCGCCGCGGGCTTCGCCTCCCGCCTGGAGGACGCCGAACGCCGCCTGCAGGCCCAGCTCGCCAAGGCGGTCCAGCTGCTCCGCGACAAGTCGAACATGCCGGTCTTCTGATGGGCGACGCCTGGCTCAGCCCCGACACCTGCGGCGTGAAGCTGGCCGAGTTCGAGCAGATGACCCGCCAGATGACGCGCGCCGCTCCCGCCCTCGCCACGCTGGCCGACCAGCTCTGGCAGACCCTGAACGCCGCCGGGGTCTCCACCGCCCCCGCGCTGGAGATCCGCCGCCTGGCCGCCTGGGCCACCGACGCCGCGTCCGACCTGCGCCGCCGCAACCTGCTGGCCCACGACATGGACCGCCAGCCCGGCGCGCCCAGACTCTGCGGCCTGGACGGCACCTACCTGACCCTCCCGGACCGCTTCACCGACCAGGTCGCCCACTACGAGGGCACCCGCGTCGCCGACGTCCTCCGCCGGGCCGCCGCCGGAGACCGCTCCGCCTGGGACGAACTGAACCGCATCCGTCCCGAGGACGTCACCCCGGCGTTCGCGAAGGCGCTGATGGCCTCCCTCGGCACGGACGACCTCGTCGGCATCCCCCTCGCGCTCGCCAAACAGCTCGCCGGCGACATGAACCTCGAACCCGCCGACGGAAGCCTCAACAACGTCAGCGACGGCCGCATCAACGCCGACGCGGCCAAGGCGCGCGGCGCCCTCTCCGTCCTCGCCCGCGCGCTGTCCTACACGACCGACCCGCAGAGCAAGGGCTACCTGGGCGACCAGTTCCTGAACCAACTCCGCGCGACGGGCCGCTCCCATTTCCCGCCGCAAGCACCCCCCGCCAACCAGGTCGACGGCTACCAGGCCATTTCGACCCTGCTGGGCGCGAGCGGCGACGCCCGATTCTCCTCGGCGTTCTTCCGCGTCGTCGGCCACGACATGATCGCCTACGACCGGGAGCAGCGAAAGAACTCCCCGAACGTCGTCACCGACCTCAGTGGCTACTTCCACCTGGGCAATGCCCTTGACGCCGGAACCACCAAGGTCGTCCGCGAGAACAACGCCCTCCTCGGCCGCCAGGGCGGCCCCCCACCGCAACGCGAAATCCTCTCGCCCCTCCTTGAGACTGCCGCGCACTCGGGCCGCGATGCCGCCCAGTCCCTCCTGACAGGCTGGCACGGCCCTTTCGCCCCCAAAGACGCCGCCATCAAGAAAGACTCCGACCTCTACTACCTCATCCACGACCTACGCCAGGACTGGGGCAGAACCGACCACGGCAAAGCCCTGGGCAACGCCCTCCGCACAGCCGCCACAGGCCAAGACGAAGTCTCCAAGACCATCGCCCTCCAAGCGGCCAAGGCGCTCGCCGACAACGCCCGCGCATACTTCAAGCCCGATGTTGTTCAGAACAAGATGCAGGTGGACGGCGACGCCGCGTCGGACCTTTCCGCTCTGCGTCCCGTCATGGCGGACGTGCTGGCCCGTCATATGGGAGAGCTGCACTCCGTCTACCGGTACTTCCACTACACGACCGCGCCCGACGCGTCCGGACTTGAGAACGGCGATCTGGATTACGTGCTGCTCGACGTCTGCCGTAACGCGAACGCGTACGACACTCTTCTGAAAGCCGAGATCGTCCACGCTCGCATCGCCGTGGACGGTGCCGTCGCCGCCGGGGGCGACCTCACCAGAAACCTGGAGGACATCCTTCCCGCCGAGGGGTGGATGTTCGGCCGCCTGGTAGAGGCGCGAACGCGGACCGTCCAGGCCGAGAAAGCACGCCTTGACGCGGTGAACGCGGAGCTGAGCCAGCACGTGAACGAACTGGTCGGCCTCATCCCGGTCACCTCCCTCTACGGCAAGGCCGCCGAGAAGGTTCCCGGAGGGGACGCCGTGGGCGCCAAGGTCACCGGCAGGCTCACGACCGCCCTCGAAAACTGGATCACCCAACGCCTGGCCGAGAAGCCCGACCCGGCCCTCCTCGCCCCCAAGAGCAACACCGAAGCCGTCCAACGCCTCTTCGCCCAAATGATCGCCTCCTCAATGGCAGAACACCGAGAATTCGCGGGCGATGATTTGCGCGGTAGGTCTTTCGCAACGGATGAGTCGCACCCGAAGGTGAAGTCGTTGAGCTCACTCGACGGGGAGCAGCTTTCGGCTTTCCTGAGATGGGCCACGGTTCATGCCCGTTTGGATTCTGCGGACAATGTGATGCGCTCTACAGTGGAGCAGGGGCAGAAGGAAGTGGCAGGTCATTTCAACGGCAAAGATGGAGATCATTTGCCGCCAAGTTTTACGGGTTGATTCGGATGAGGATTACTCGTGTGATCGTCGCTGCCGCTCTATTGACAGGTTCTTGTTCGCACGATCAAAGTCGCCCTCGAAATGCCGGGGACGCATTGGCCCAAGTGTCTGACGGAGGACCATACATATGTGACCTGGTTCCAGAGAACGCGTTTCGGCGGGCGGTAGGAGCGCCCGCCGGGTCGCTGCGCACCGCGTGGGACGGGAAGCAGGTCGGCAATGGTCTGTGCTTAGGTATCGCTTCTACTGGCGAAGCCCTCCTGGGGATGACCTGGTCATTCAATCAAGCGGATCGTGTGGTTGCTGGACAGTTCGCTAATTGGGAAGCGCATTCACCTCGGACACTTCCCAATCAGCTGGGGACTGGATTTGCTGTGGTCGCACCGGACGGCGGAGTCGCGGGCAGAAAGAACCTTGTGATCGCGGCTTTCGCTTGTAACGCGAGCCGGCCGTGGATCAGTATTGATTTTGCGGGGGTGGTTCGGGGGCGGGATGCGGTGGCGGACATGATCGCGTTCATGCGGATTGCGGAGAGGAGGTTCGGGGAGATTCATCGGTGTACGCCGCGTCCGAGGTGAGGCGGGGCCGGGGAGTGGAGGTGCGGTGGACGAGAAGAGGTCGTGGGGAGAGTTGAGCCCGGGGAAGCGGCGGGTGATCGTGGGGGCGACGGTGGCGCAGTGGGGGTTGGCCATCGCGACGCTGGTGGATCTGCGGCGGCGGGCGGACGAGGAGGTCCGGGGGTCCAAGCGGTTGTGGCGGACGGCGGCGTTCGTGAACTTCGTGGGGCCGCTGGCGTACTTCCTGTTCGGCCGGAAGAAGCGCGGCTGAGGAACGGGGTTGCGTCTCCAGTTACTGGAGGCCGCAGGGTTGGGGCATGGCAGAGGAACTGGTCTTCTCGATCGGGGAGTTGGCGCGGCGCACCGGGTTGTCGGTGAAGACCGTGCGGTTCTACTCGGATGAGGGGCTGGTGCCCCCTGCGCGACGTACCTACGCCGGTCACCGGCTGTACGACGTGCGCGCGCTGGCTCGGCTGGAGCTGGTGCGGACGCTGCGGGATCTCGGGGTGGATCTGGCGACCGTCCGGCGGTTGCTGGAGCGGGGTGTGACCCTGCCCGAGATCGCGGCGGTGCACGCCGAGGCGTTGGACACGCAGATCCGGACGTTGCGGTTGCGGCGTGCGGTGCTGCGTGCGGTGGCCAGGCGCGGATCCGACCCTGAGGAGTTGAAGATCATGCATGAGCTGGCGCGGTTGTCCGCCGAGGAGCGGAACGCGATCATCCACGAGTTCATCGACGCGACGTTCGGCGGGCTGGACGGGAATCCGGCGTTCCTCGCGATGATGCGGAGCGCGATGCCGGAGCTGCCGGACGACCCGGAGCCCGAGCAGGTCGAGGCGTGGATCGAGCTGGCCGACCTGGTGCGGGACGAGGACTTCCGCGCGTCGGTGCGGAGGATGGCCGAGCAGCAGGCGGAGAGTGACGAGACGGAGCTGCACCACGAGCTGACGCAGGTGGTCGTCGAGCGGGTCGGCGCGGCGCGGGAGGCGGGGATCGCGCCCGGGGCGGCGGAGGCCGGGCCGGTGGTGGACGGGTTGATCGCGCGGTACGCCGAGACGTTCGGCGCGGTGGACTCGCCGGAGTACCGGCGGAGCGTCCTGCGGCGGCTGGAGGCGGCGGCCGATCCGCGGGCCGCGCGGTACTGGGCGCTGCTCGGGAAGATCAACGGGTGGCCGGCGCAGCCGGATCTGTCGCCGGTGACCGAGTGGTTCACGGCGGCGCTGCGGGCTCAGCTGGGCGGTTGAGCGGCCAGTTCGGAGCGGACGAGTTCCAGCAGGCGGCCCGCCCAGTTGCGGCCTCCGCGGGGTCCCCGGTCGGTCCAGAACGGGGACTCGGAGTAGCCGGTGTAGCTGAGGGGGGCGTCCCCGGTGGCCAGCAGGGTCGCGGCCATCGGGGGGTGCTGGGCGAACTTCGCGCGCAGGATCTCGGTCATGACCGCGACGCGGCGGGCGGGCCAGTCGGGGTGCAGCGGGCGTGAGCCGCCGAGTTCCTGCGCGTCGCGGGGGTCTTCCGTGTCGCGGACCAGGTCGTGGTCTCCGGGGGCGGCCACGGCCTGGGCCCAGTAGGCGTGCAGGACCGTCCGGTAGGTCTGCCCGCGGTAGGTGATCGGGGACGGGGACTCGTTGCGCAGCACCCCGCCGCCTTCGTGCAGAGTGATCGCGGGGGTGGGGGCGGGGTCGTCCGCGTGCCGCAGGGCGATCTTCGCGCGGAAGGTGTCCTCGCCCCGGTCGCCGGCGTCGAAGTACTCCTTGACCTGGAGGTACATCTCCTCGGTGGCGATTGGGCCGTCGCCGCAGACGGGTCGGCCGGGGTCGGTGGTGAGCTGCCGTAGGGGGATGTCCTGGCGGTCCATGTCGCCGAGGAGGAAGACGCGCTCGTGCGGCGGGACGGCGAGATAGGCGTCCCGGACGAGCCGCCGGTTGGCTTCCGTCGGTTCGCGCTGCCAGCGGCGGATCGCGTCGTGGCAGCGGTCGGACGTCGTCGGGCGGTCGTTCAGCTTCTCGATCTGGTCCATGACCTCGGCGACGAAGCCGTCGGCGGTGAGCGGCTCGGGATAGCGCGCCGACCAGCGCGGACCCTCGGGTTCGGCGGGTGGCGCGGGCAGGTCGGGGTCGCGGAGAAGGATGCGT
Organism: Spirillospora sp. NPDC049652; assembly: GCF_040675125.1. NCBI lineage: Bacteria > Bacillati > Actinomycetota > Actinomycetes > Streptosporangiales > Thermomonosporaceae > Spirillospora > Spirillospora sp. NPDC049652. Next base: position 17,230 of record NZ_JBFAOF010000026.1, read on the forward strand.
CCGTCCGCGAGGCGGCGGCGGAGGCCGTCCAGGTCCATGCCGCCGTCGCAGCTGATGAGGCCGTCGGCGAAGACGAAGAGGTCCTCGACGTACGGGCGGGGAGTGGAGTGGCGCGTCGTCCAGACGTGGCACCAGACGCCGGCCACCGTCTCGCCGGCGACGATGCGGCGGGTCGGACCCTTCCAGAACATTCCGACACCCTAGTGGCCGGTTTCGGCAAGCCCGGACTGCCTGCGCGGACACGTCCGCCCGCGGGTCCGCTCGTGCGCCGCGGCGGCTTCGGGTGGACGATCGGGGCGAGCCCGCGATCGCCGGGCGCGGAGGTGAGGGTCGGGTGCGGACCACCAACGAGCGCGTGCTGGAGGTGTTCGACGCCATCGCGGAGCGGTACGACCGGCAGATGGCGACCTGCGAGCGGCTGCTGTTCCCGGGCAGCCGCGCGTGGGTGACCGGGCGCGCGGCCGGACGGGTCGTGGAGATCGCCGTCGGGACGGGGCTGAACCTGCCGCTCTACCCGGAGGAGGTCGTGTCCGTGGTTGGGTTCGACCTGTCGGAGGCGATGCTGGCGGTCGCGCGGGAGCGCGTGGAGGACGGGAAGCTCGGCGACCGGGTCGAGCTGCGGCGCGCGGACGCGCAGCGCCCCGGCCTGCCCGACGCTTGCGCCGACACGGTCGTCTCCACGTTCACGCTCTGCTCGATCCCGGACGCGGACGCCGCCGTGGGGGAGGCGTTCCGGATGCTGCGTCCGGGCGGGCGGTTCGTCCTCGCCGAGCACGGGCCGTCGTCGAACTTCGCCGTCCGGATGCTGATGCGCGTGCTGGAGCCGCTGATCATTCGGCTCTCGGCGGACCACCTGACCCGCGATCCGCGCCCGATGCTGCGTCGCGCGGGGTTCCGGGTCGAGCAGGTCGAGCGCGGACGCCTCGGGGTGAGTTTCCGGATCCTGGCCGTCCGTCCTGAATGACGGGGGCGGCCCGGCGGGTCTTCCTGGGCGGGCAGGCGGTGTCGTTGCTCGGGGACGGGCTGGCGGTGCTGGCCGTCCCGCTGCTGGTGCTGCGGCTGACGCGCGATCCGCTGCTGGCCGGGTTGGCGGCGGCGCCGCGCGGCATCGGGTACCTGGTCGTCGGCGTCCCGGCGGGGGCGCTCGTCGACCGGTGGAACGCCTGGAACGTCCTGGTGGTGGCGGATGTCGTCCGCGCCGGCGTGTTCGTGGCCCTGCCCGTGATGGCGTGGACGGGCACGGCGTCGCTGCCCGTGGTTCTGGCGTTGGCCGTCGTGGCGGGCATCGCGACGGTGTTCTTCGACGCGGCCCTCGGAGCGTCCCTGAAGGATCTGTTCGCCAATGAGGGCTTGCTGCGCGCGAACGCGGTCATGGAGACGGCGGCCCAGCTCGCTGCCGTCGCGGGGCCCGCGGCTGTCGCGTTGGTCGCGGCGACGGCGGGCATCGGGACGGCGCTGCTGTTCAATGCCGGGACCTTCGCCGTTTCGTGCGTGTCCCTGTTGGCCGTTTCCCGTGCCAGGCCGTCCGCGCGCGTACGGGGTGGTTCCGGTTCCGCGCGACGGGTCGGGCGTGACTTCGCCGAAGGGGTGCGGTTTCTGGTCGGGTGCCGTCCGCTGCTGGCAGTGACGGTGGTGCAGGTGGCCGTGAACCTGTGCCTCGCCGTGGACACGCTGATCGTCTACCTGGGCCGGGTGACGCTCGGCCTTCCCACGCACGCGGTCGCTGCGCTGGTGGCGGCCGAGGGGGTGGGCGGTGTCGCGGGGGCGCTGGCGGCGGGCGTGCTCGCGCGGCGGCTCGGCGCGATGGGTGCGGTGGCGGCGGGTGTCGTCGGCGTCGGGACGGCGCTGGCCGCGATGGGCGTCGTCACGGACGCGTGGGGTCTGGTGGCGGCGAACGCGGTGCAGGGGGCGGCGGTGACGGTGGCGAGCGTGGTGAACCGCAGCGCCCGGCAGGCGTGGATCCCGCGCGCGCTGATGGGACGGGTCACGACGACGATCCGTTCGCTGGTCATCGCGGTGACGCCGGTCGGCGCGGCGCTGGCGGGCGTGGCGAGCCGGGCGTCGGGCGACGACCCGCGGGCGGTCTTCGTCGGCGCGGGCGTCCTCGCCGCGGGGACGATGCTGGTCGGCTGGACGACCGTCCTGCGCCGCCTCCCGCCGCCCCCGCTCTGACGTCTAGGGGCGGGACAGGGCGTCGGCGTCCTCGTCGGGAAGCCAGTCGCGGGACGGGTCGTACTCCAGCCAGCGATGCGCCCGTCCGTGTGTGGAGAGGGCCCTGAGCAGGTCGGACAGCCGCGGGTGGCGGGTGGCGTCGGCCCACAGGAGCGACCAGGCGTACAGCGGAACGGGGTCGGCGAGCGGGACGGCCCGGACGCCCGGCACGTCCGGCAGGCGCGCGTCGGCCGGGAAGAGGGTGAACGCGCCGGGGGTGTCGCGCAGTTCGGCGAGCAGCCGTCCCGCGCCGAGGTTGACCACCTCGACGCGGTCCCGGACACCGAACGCGTCCGCGAAGTGGCGGAGGAAGTCGAGCCGGTCGGCGGCCGCCGGGAACACGAGCCGGGCGTCGCGCAGATCGGCGGGCCGGAGCTGCTCGGCGCGGCCGAGCGGGTGGTCCTCGGAGATGAGGGCGTCCACCGGTTCCAGCCGGACGACGCGGCGGGTCAGTTCGTCCTCGCGCGGCTGCCCTGTCCGGTGGACGCGTCCGAAGGCGGCGTCGGCCTCGCCGCGCAGCAGCGCGGAGAAGACGGCGGGCAGGTCACGTGCCCGGCCGAGTTCGATCGGCGGGACGTCGTCGATGACCTCGCTCAAGGTGCGGGACGGGTCGTACAGGTGGCCCCACACGTCGACGCGCAGCGGCCCGGCGTCGTCCCGGACGGCGGAGACGGCGGCGTCCGCTGTGGCGAGGGCCCGGCGGGCCGGCGCGAGGAAGCGGTGCCCGGCGGCCGTGGGCTCCACGCCGCCGTGCCCGCGTTCGAGCAGTCGCGTGCCGAGGAGCGTCTCCAGCCGGGCGATGCGCTTGGACAGCGCCTGCTGGGTCAGGCCGAGCTCGGCGGCGGCGTGTCCGAAGTGCCGCGTATCGACGGTGGTGACGAAGGCGCGCACCTGCGCTAGGTCCAGGTCCACGCGTCCCACCTTGTCCGACAACCACCGGTTGTCAAGGTCGTCCGGCGGCTGTTGGCCCGGGGCGGACCGCGCGCGCTGGACTGTGACAACGGCCGGGACGACAGCCCGGCGGGACCGAGCGAGAGGAGCCGACCGTGAAGGCGTTGCAGCCGACCGGCCGCCCGGACGAACTCGTCGTCCTCGGCGACCGCGCCGAACCGGACCCGCGTCCGGACGAGGCGGTGGTCGAGGTCGAGGCGTTCTCGGTGAACCGGGGCGAGATCTTCAAGCTGGAGGCGGGCACGGCGTGGGCCCCCGGCAAGGACGTCGCCGGACGCGTCGTCCGGGCCGCCGCCGACGGCTCGGGTCCGCGCGAGGGGACGCGCGTGGTCGCGCATCCGCTGGGCGGAGGCTGGGCCGAGCGTGTGGCCGTCCGCACCGCATCACTGGCGGAACTGCCGGACGACGTCGCGGCGGAGACGGCCGCGGCGTTGCCGCTGGCGGGGTTGACGGCGCTGCGCCTGCTGCGGACGGCCGGCGCCGTGGCCGGCCTGCGGATCCTGCTGACCGGCGCGTCCGGAGGGGTGGGGCATTACGTCACCGAGCTCGCGACGGCGGCGGGCGCGCGGGTCACCGCGGTCTCGCGGCGTGGCGAGCGGCTCGCGGGACTCGGCGCGCATGTCGTCCCCGACGTGGCGTCCGCGGACGGCCCGTTCGACCTCGTCCTCGAATCGACGGGCGGCGCGAACCTCCCGGCCGCGCTCGCGAAGCTGGTCCGGCGAGGGACGCTGATCTGGTTCGGCCAGGCGAGCCGCACCCCGGTCACGCTCGACTTCTTCCGGTTCTTCGACGGGCCCGAGTCGGGGACGATCCGGCACTTCCACTACGCCGACTCCGACGTCCCGGACGCCGCCGACCTGGCGACGCTCGTCCGGCTCGTCGCGTCCGGCCGGCTCCATCCGGAGATCGGACGCGTCGCCGGCTGGGCGGACACCGCGACCGTCCTCGGCGACCTGCGCGGCCGTCGCGTCCGCGGCAACGCCGTCCTGACGGTCGGAACGTGAGCGGCCCGGCCGCACGAGGCGACCGGGCCGTCCGCCGGGGCCCCGGCGCGGGTCGGTGTCCCGGCCCCGCGTCTCGGCCCCGCCGCCGTCCTACTGCTTCCAGGTGAGGCGGAGGATCGCGTTGACGGCGTAGACGGCGGCGAAGACCAGGGCGGGGGTCACCGCGGCGGCCGCGTAGAGCGCGACCGCGGCGGTGCCGAACCAGGCGATCTCGAAGGCGGCGCGGGCGATGCCGTGCAGGGCGTAGGTGGCGTTCTCGCCGCCGCCCGCCGCGAACAGGCCCCACAGCGTGCCCATCGCGATCGGCGCGCCGAGCCCGGCGACGATCCGGACGGCCCAGTTGGAGTCGAGCTTGAAGCCCCAGTAGCAGACGGCGGCCAGCGCGCCGAGCTCCAGGAAGAACATCACGGCCAGGTTGGCGCCCTTGGCGATGGTGAGCATGTGGACCTCCGGCGTCCGTGATGTGGATCTCGCGTCCTTGCGAGAGCAATGCTCTCGCGAACGGCGCTCATAGTCAAGAGCAGTGCTCTCGAATAGGAAGGGAACGACCATGACCCCCAAGGAGACCGTCGTCCGGTACGTCGAGGCCGTCGCCGCGGGCGACCTGGCGGTGATCGTCGCCAGCTTCGCCGACGACGCCACCTGGACGTATCCCGGGGACACCCCGATCAGCGGCACGTGGAAGGGCCGGGACGCCATCGTCAACGACTTCCTCGGCGGCGTCACCGCCGGCGCGTTCGCCGCGCCGCCCGAGGTCGTCCTCACCGGCGTGGTCGCCGAGGGCGACCAGGTCGTGGCGGAGTGGACGGCCCGGGGCGTCACCGTTCGCGGCGACCGCTACGACAACCGCTGCATCGGCGTCTACACCGTCCGGGACGGGAAGATCGCCGCCGTCCGCGAGTACTGCGACACCAAGCACGCGGAGGCCGTCCTCTTCCCGCCCCCGGAAACCCGCTGACCCCTTTCCGGCCCCGGTGGCGTCAACCGTTCAGGGGCGGCGGGAGGGCCACCTGGATCTGCGTGGTCGCGCCCTGCCGGACGAACAGGCCGCGCCCGGCGGGGCCGCCCAGGGACGCGTTGCGCGGGAGGCGCAGGCCGAACAGGTCGCCGTCGTCGGGGGAGTCCACCGACAGCAGGACGCCCGAGCGCGAGCGGCGCGCGTCGGCGATGAAACCGCGGTAGCCGCGTCCCAGGTCCTCGGTGGTGCCGCCGATGACGAGGGCGTGCTCGCCGTCGCGGGCGGTGCGCAGGACGTCCCGCAGGGCGTCGTCGAGTTCGGTCTCGTCGAGCAGTTCGGCGTCGTCCACGACCACCGCGTAGCGGTGCTCGTCGCCGATCGCGTCCTCCAGGTCCTCGGCGGTGGAGTCGGCGGTGAGCAGGCCGAGGACGCCGCGCCGCCCGGCGAGCATCCGCAGCGGCGACCGGCGCGGCGTCACCAGGACGACCGGGACCAGCCCGCCCGCGACCGCCGGGTCCAGCAGCGACTCGACGATCGTGCGCAGCGTCGTGGAGCGGCCCGAGCGGGCCGGGCCGCCGACGACGAAGCCCGGGCCCTCGTTCAGCAGGTCCGCGCCGACTGGAGATCCGGAGGGGGCATGAGGTCGTCGGCTTCTCGCAGGACGACGACGCCGTCACCCTCGACCACGCCGGAGGTGTCGAGCTCGACGTTGTCGCGGGTCAGCGCCGGGTAGTAGTCGTTGGACAGCAGGACGCGCTTGCAGCCGATCGTGTAGTCC
>NZ_JBFAOF010000027.1:0-22610 GCF_040675125.1 Spirillospora sp. NPDC049652
CTCGCCGCCATGTGCGCGACGGCCGACGTCCGCGTCGCCGTCACGACCGGCGACCTGGCCGGGAACCTCCCCCGGCACGTCACATCCGTGACGCTCCATGGGCTCGCGGAAGCGGACGAGGCCGAGCGCGCGGAGAGCGTGACGGGTGGCGACCTCGCTTACGTGATCTTCACGTCCGGGTCGACGGGCACGCCCAAGGGGGTCGCCGTCGAGCACGGCAACATCGCCACCTACCTCGACGGGGTGCTGCCCAGGGTCGGGGCGCACCGCTCCTGGGCCCTGGTGTCCACGATCGCCGCCGACCTCGGCATGCTCAACGTCTTCGGGGCGCTGACGACCGGCGGGACGCTGCACCTGTTCGACCGCGACACGGCCGCCGACCCGGAGGCGTTCGCCGCCCGGATCAAGGGCGTGGACTTCCTCAAGTGCGTGCCGAGCCATTTGGAGCTGCTGGCCTCGCACGGGGAACTGGCCTCGGTGCTGCCCGAGCGGCTGCTGGTGCTGGCGGGCGAGGCGGTGCCCTGGTCGCTCATTGACCTGATCGCCGAGGCGCGTCCGGAACTGGAGGTCCAGGTCCACTACGGGCCGACCGAGACGACGGTGGCGGTGCTGACCTGCACGGCCCGGGACGAGGCGCGGAGCGGGGCGAACGTCCCGCTCGGCCGTCCGCTGCCCGGCGTCCAGTGCCTGGTCGCCGACGCCCAGGGGCGTCCGCAGCCGCACGGCCTGCCCGGCGAGCTGTGGATCGGCGGCCCGCAGGTCGCCCGCGGCTACCTTCCGGACGCCGGCTTCGGGGAGTACTACCGCTCGGGCGACCGGGCGCGCGTCCGGCCGGACGGCGCGGTCGAGTTCCTCGGACGGATCGACGACCAGGTGAAGATCCGGGGCTACCGCGTCGAACCCGGCGAGGTCGCGGCCGTCTGCCGCACCCTGCCCGGCGTCACCGCGGCGGTCGTGCTGGCCGTGGGGACGGGATCGGCGCGGCGGCTGGCCGCCTGGCTCGTCGCCGAGGGGCTGGACGCGGCCGACGCGCGCACCGCTCTGCGCGCGCTGCTGCCCGACTACATGGTCCCCTCGACGATCACGTTCCTGCCGGCTCTGCCGCTCAACCCCAACGGGAAGGTGGACCGCGCCCGGCTCCCCCTGGACGCCCCCGACGCCGCCTTCGCCGAACCGGAGTCGGAGGCGGAGAAGCGGATCGCCCAGATCTGGGCCGGCCTCCTGGACCTCGAACGCGTGGGAGCCGACGACGACTTCTTCGCCCTGGGCGGCGACTCGTTCCTGGCGGTCAAGGCCGTCCAGGCGATCGACCCCGGCCTGCGGGTCATCGACCTGGTCACCAACCCGACCGTCCGGGAGCTCGCCGCCAGGCTCGGGAGCGCCGGCGAGGCCGGGCTCCTCCACCGCCTGAGCGGCCCGCGCCAGGGGACGCCGACGGCGACGTTCGTCTGCGTCCCGTACGGCGGCGGGTCGGCGGCCGTCTACCGTCCCCTGGCCGAGGCGCTGCCCGAGGGGACCGAGGTCCTCGCGCTGGAGCTGCCGGGCCACGACCCGGCCCGTCCGGACGAGCCGATGGTTCCTCTGGAGGACGTCGTCGAGCAGTGCGTGGCGGAACTGGCCGAGCGGACCACCGGCCCGATCGCGGTCTACGGCCACTGCGTGGGCTCCGCTCTCGCGACCGCGCTCGCGCTGCGTCTGGAGGAGACCGGCGTCGTCGTGACGGGCGTCCACGTCGGCGGCAGCTTCCCCACCGCACGGCTCCCCGGACGCCTGTCCGCGTGGTTCAACCGCAGGCTGCCGGCCGACCGCTGGCTGTCGGACCGCGCCTACCGCGACGCGCTGCGCTCCATGGGCGGCCTGCCCGAAGACCTCGACGGCCCGGCCGTGGAGACCGCGGTCCGCGCGATCCGGCACGACGCCCGGGAGGCCCAGGACTGGTTCACCCGCCGCCTCAGCGAGCCGCGGCGGTTGCGCGCCCCGATGCAGGTCATCGTGGGCGAGAGCGACGGAGCGACCGACCTCTACCAGGAGCGCTACCGCGAATGGGAGGCGTTCTCCCCCGATGTCTCCCTCGCCGTCGTCCCCCTGGCCGGGCACTACTTCCTCCGCCACCAGCCCGAGATCCTCGCCTCCTTCGTCGCCGCACCGCCGTCCGTGGAAGCCGGGACACCGGGTTCGGCGGAGGCGGCCCCGGCCCCGGCCCCGGTAGAGGCGGCGCCGCCGCCGCTGGTGAAGGCGGGACTCCGCGGGTTCCACATCGTCGCGGCGGGCCAGCTGGCGTCCATGGTCGGCAGCTCGCTCAGCTCCTTCGCCCTCGGCGTCTGGACGTACCAGCGGAGCGGGCGGGTGCTGGACTTCGCCCTGGTGACGATGCTGGCGCTCCTGCCGACCGTGCTCGCCGGGCCGCTCGGCGGCGCGGTGGCCGACCGCTACGACCGGCGCAGGGTGATGCTCGGCTGCGACCTGGTGAGCGGCCTCGCCATGGCGGCCGCGGCGCTCCTGCTCTGGCAGGACGGCCTGACGTTCGCGGCGGTCTGCTGCATCGTGACCCTGCTGTCGGTGGTGTCGGCGTTCCACCGGCCCGCCTACCTGGCGGCCGTCACGCAGCTCGTCCCGAAGCCCTACCTCCCGCAGGCGAACGCGCTCGCCCAGGCCGGTCTCGGTCTCGGCACCCTGGTGGCCCCGCTGGCCGGGGGCGCGCTCATCGGCCTGGCCGGACTGCCGACGGTCGTCGCCGTCGATGTCGGCACGTTCGCCCTGGCCCTGCTCACCCTGACGGTGGTCCGCTTCCCCGACCGGATGTTCCGCCGGCGGGAGGAGTCGTTCCGCTCGGCGCTCGCCGGCGGGTGGCGGTTCATCGTCCGGCGGCCGCCGCTGCTGGTGATGGCGGTCTACTTCATGGGCGTCAACTACTTCACGGCGCTCACCCTCGCGGTCGTCTCCCCGATGGTCCTGGCCGGCAACGGCGCGGTCGAACTGGGCGTCGTGACGGCGGCGGGCGGGCTCGGCGCGGTGCTGGGCAGCGTCCTGATGGTCTGCTGGGGCGGGACGCGGCGGCTCGCCGACGGCATGGTCGGTTTCGTGGCCGTGGCCGGGCTCGCGACGCTGCTCACCGGGTTCGCGGGCGTGGCGTCCCTCGTCCCGCTGGTCGCCTTCGGGCTGGCGCTGCGCTGGGGCTCCACGAGCGTCATCAACGCGCACTGGCTGGCGATCATCCAGCTCAAGGTGCGGATGGAGCTGCAGGGCCGGGTCCTCGCGACCAACCAGATGATGGCCACGGCCATGACCCCGCTCGGCTACCTCAGCGCGGCCCCGCTGGCGGCGGGCGTCGGCGCCGTCACGGGCGCGGGACGCGGCGCGTCGCTCGGCTGGCTGCTGGCCGGGATGGGCGTCCTGCTGACGGGCTGGGGCCTCGCCGGCCTCCGGATGCGGCGGCTGCGCCACCTGGAGGAGCTGCTCCCGGACGCCCTGCCCACCGCGGAGACCAGCCGTGACCTGGACGCACTACAGGAGGAGGCCGACCGGTCGCTGAGCGCCGACGCGCGATGACGGACCGGCCGCCATTACGCGCACAGCGAACGGCCCGCGTTTTTGATCTTCGCGAGTACCCTCCGAGAGGTGAACGTCAGCCTGCTCGGCGAGGTCGAGGCCCAGATCGCGGGCCGCCCCCTTCCGCTCGGCGGCCCGCACCGGATCTCGCTCCTCGCCCTGCTCGCCCTGCGGGCGGGGAGCGTCGTGCCCGTCTCGGAGCTGATCGAGGCGCTCTGGGACGGCGCGCCGCCGCGCAGCGCGCTCGCGAACGTGCACGGCCACGTCAGCGCCCTGCGCAACGCGATCAAGGCCGGGGGCTCCCCGGCCGCCCCGGACCGGGTGCTCGTCACCCGTCCCCCCGGCTACCTGCTCGACCCGGTGCTCTGCCAGACCGACCTCGGCCTCTTCGAGGAGCTGCGGGAGCAGGCCTGGTCGACGCGCGCCGACCCGGCCGCGTCGGCCGGCCTGTACGCCAAGGCGCTGGCCTGCTGGCGCGGCCCGGCGCTGCTGGGCGTGGACAGCGCCTTCCTGCGCAGGCACGCCGAGCACCTGGAGCACCGGCGCATGCAGACCGTCTGCGACCTGGCGGAGGCGCGGCTCGAACTGGGCCTGCACGACACGGTCGCGCTCGAACTGCGTCCGCTCGTCGACGCGCACCCCTACGACGAGCGGCTGCGCGCGGTCCTGATGCTGGCCCTGTACCGCGGCAGCCGCCAGGCGGAGGCGCTGACCGTCTACCGCGAGGGCCGCCGGGCCCTCGTCCAGGACCTCGGGCTCGAACCCGGACCGGAGCTCCGCCAGCTGGAGGCCGCGATCCTGACCCAGGAGACGGTCCATCCCGCCGCCGCGGCCTCGCCCGTCCTCACCACGCTCAGGCCCCGCCAGCTCCCCCCGGCCCCGCCCCTGCTGATCGGCCGGTGCCCGCAGATCGAGACCCTGCTCAACGCCCTGGCGACCGCGTCCACGACCGCCCTCCCCGTCCTCGTCATCACCGGACCGGTCGGGGCGGGGAAGTCCGCCCTGGCCCTGCACCTGGCCCACCGGCTCCAGGAGGCCCACCCGGACGGGCAGCTGTTCGCGGACCTGACCGAGGACCCCGACCGGATCCTCGCCCGCTTCCTCGCCACCCTGGGCGTCCCGCCGGACGCGATCCCGGACCCGCTCCCGGACCGCGTGGCCCTCTTCCGGACGCTGACCGCCGACCGGCGGCTCCTGCTCCTCCTCGACGACGCCGCCGACGAGTCCCGGGTGCGCCCCCTCCTCCCCGGCGGCGCCACCTGCTCGGTCATCGTCACGGCCCGCCGTCCGCTCACCGGCCTGGACACCACCGCAGCGATCCGCCTGGCGCCGCTGCCCGACCAGGAGGCCACCATGCTCTTCAGCGCCCTCACCGGCACCGCGCCGGGACGGGCCGTCGTCCGCCTCTGCGACGGCCTGCCCGCCGCGATCCGGGCCGCGGCCGCGCTCCTGCTGTCCCGGCCGCACTGGGGCCCGTCCGACCTGGCCGCCTGGCTCGGCGACGACCGCCGCCGCCTGACCCTCCTCACCACCGGCGACCAGAACCTCCAGGCGTCCTACATCCGGGTCATCTCGGCCCTGGACGCCCCGGCCCGCCGGGCGCTGTCCGTCCTGGCCACCGGGCCCGCGACCCCCGCCCACCTCGCCGGAGCCCTCTTCCTCCCCCACGCGCACGCCGAGGAACTGCTGGAGCACCTCGTCGACCACCACCTGGCCACCCCGAAGCGCTCCGGCAGCACCTGGTCCTACAGCCTGCCCGCGCTCCTCCGCCTCCACCTCACCCAGGTCCCCGCGCACTACGCGACTCCCCAGGTGTCCGGAAGCGCGAACTGACGCCGAACCCGCGACGGGACGTCCGGCTTTGCGAGCAGCGGCGCGCGGCGGGTCAGTCCTGACCCCAGCGCGGGTCGCGGCCCAGGAGTGCGGCGATGTTGTCGATAGCGGGACGGGACGGGTCCTCCGCAAGCGGCGGAGCGTAGACGCCGCCCGGCCCGTTGAGGGGGCTGCCCGGCGCGGTGTTGGCGCGGGCGAGACTCAGCGCGGCCTCCGCGAGCCGGGGCGGGACGGCCGGAGTGGTCCCCAGGGCGCGCGCCAGGTCCCACCGGTGGACCAGCATGTCGACGGTGTGGACACCGAGCACCATCGCGGTCGGCGTGGGACCCCGCCGCGGCAGGTTCACGGTGTCGCCGGCCTGCTCCAGGACGGCGAGGCAGCGGGCTGCGATGCGGGCGAAGTCGTCCCGCGGGTCTCCGTCCGCCTCCAGCGGCGGCAGGACCGTCCGGGCGATGGCCTCGTGCCGTTCGTTCATGTGCCGGAGCAGATCGGTGATCGTCCACCCCTCGCAGGGCGTCGGGTCGGCCATCGCGTTGTCGGGGACCATGGCGACGTCATGACCCAGCAGGGCCAGCGCGGTGGCGTCGAGCCCGCACAGGTCAGCGAGCGACAAGTGGGTCATCTCGGGTTCACTCCCCGGGGTTTGGCGAACGGTCGTACGCCAAAATAGCGTACGGCCGTTCGCTATGCTCGGGGCATGTCTCCTCGTCACTCAGCGGCCGAAGCGGCCAGGACCCGCGACCGCATCGTGCGGGCCGCGGTGCGGGACGCCTCCCGGGTCGGCCTGGAGGGCCTGACCGTCGGCACGCTCGCGCAGCGCCTCGACATGAGCAAGGCGGGCCTGATCGGACCGTTCGGGTCACGCGAACGGCTGCTCCTGGCCGCGCTCGACCACGCCGGCGAGGTCTTCCGCGCGGCCGTCATCGACCCGCTCCGGGAGCTGCCGCCCGGCCCCGAACGCCTCGGACGCCTGATCGACGGCTGGGTGGACTACCTCGCCGACTGCCCGTTCCCCGGCGGCTGCTTCATCACCTCCGCCTCGTCCGAGCTCGACGCCCGTCCCGGCCCGCTGCGCGACCGGCTCCGCGAGCTCGTCGCGTCCCAGCGCCGCGCGCTGACCACGGAGATCACCGCCGCCCAGGCCGAACTGCCGGGCCCGCACCGTCCCGCCGACCAGGTCGCGACGACGCTGGTCGGCCTGTCCATGGCGGCCAACCAGGAGATCCGACTCCTCGAAGACCCCACCGCCCCGACCCGCGCCCGCACCACCATGCGCCAAGCAGCAGGCCTACCCGCCTGATTAGCCACCGGCTTCACAGCGGCAGCGCCGCAGCGAAGCCGGGCGTGGGGGCGCGCTCAGTCCCAATAGAGCGGGTCGTCGTCGGTCAACTGGGGGCGGAGCCCGTCGATCGGTCCTTGGTTCTCCAGCGTCTGGGCGATGTCGGCGAGCATGGCGGCGACACCGGCCCACCGCGGCCTCCCGTCGGTTCCGACCCTGTCGAACTCCCGCACGCACCCGTGCTCGGCACCTGGACGCAGGTCGACGAACAGGTCGAGGCCACCGCTGCTGGTGGCGATGGGAAGGAAGCTCCGCAGCCACATACCCACACGGGTGCCGGCGGGTCGGGCCTGCGCCCAGGTGAAGTCCTCCTCGGTAAGCCACCCCTGGTCGAGGTTCTGGTCGTGCCAGACTTGCCACCAGATCTCCCTGCTGCGAAGCGCATGCTCGATGCTGCAGGGGCTGAAATGCGGCAGCAGGTCATATCCGCGCCGGCGAGGGCCTGGGATGCTTCCGTTCGCCCGCCGCCACCAAGCCACGAGATCGACGGGCAGGTCGACGCCGACCGCGTCATGTACGGCGGTGATGTCCTCGTCAGTCGCGGGCGCGGCAATACATTCCAGGGTGGCCGGTGCGTATTCGGTCAACCACGCGAGAATTCGATCCCAAGATCGGTCAACGGTCGGGGGCATCGACCCATAATCGCAGCCCTGAACCCGCTTCAGCGGCACGCGAGAAAACAGCCTGTTGCGGGTCCCGCATATACGGCCCCGACGCGCGGAGCGCACGAGTGGCCGTGGACGTCCATACCGAACTCTGCCGACCGCTGGGTGACCAGCCAGAACGGTTTGTCATGGAAACGATGGCGACACGCACGCTGCTCCTCGACGAGCAGGGGCATCGCAGAGAGGTGCTCGTCGCGTTGGGCTTTCCGCGGCGGGACGAGCATGGAGACTTCGCCTGCACCCTGGAGATCACCGGCCTCGGCGAGAACCACCGATATACGTCTCATGGGGTGGACGGGATCCAGGCGATGCAGCTCGCCTTGAAGACGGCGCATGCTGTGCTCGATGCCTTCCATCGGCCGCAGGCCTCGTTGACCTGGAACGGGGACAGGGAACTCGGGTTCAGCTCGTGACCTGGAGGCCGATCGCCTCGATCCATGTCATCACCCAGAGGTCAGGGGTTGGGGGTTCGGGTGGGTTTGGGTGAAGTGGTGGATGAGGTCTCTGGCGTTGAGTTGGTAGACGTCCTCGACGGCGTTGGCGGCCAGGTGGCATAGGCGGAAGCGGTCGGGCGGGGTGAGGCCGAGTCGGTGGATCTGGAGATAGGTGTAGCTGATGAGGACGCGATAGCGGCAGAAGGCGGGGTCCTCGAAGACGGCGCGGTGGTAGGCGCGGTTGCCGAACATCAGGCGATGGAACTCGGACGGCCGCTGGGCTGCATGGTCCGCGTCGTAGGAGGACGGCTGGATGAGCTTGCCCTGGGCGATCAGCTGGGTGGCGCGGTCTCGGTAGTTGGCGATGAGGTCGGCCCATTCGGCGATGAACGGTGGCGGCGCGGGCGCGCGTTCTTCGAGGGCTGCCATGACGGTGCGGACGCGGGCGGTGAGCTCGGTTCGGTGGGCGCGGTAGTAGTCGTCCAGGCGGGCGCGGGTGGCGTCGGGGTCGGCACACCGGGCGATGAAGCCTTCGGCGTGGGATCGGTAGGAGACGAAGCTTCGGGTGAGGGGCGGTAGCGCGGTGGCGGTCGTGGCCAGCATCAGGCCGAGGCCGATCAGTTCGGCGGTGTCGTGACCGGACCGGACGTGTTCGAGCATCGAGAACAGCAGGGGCGTGCTGTCGGTGTAGAAGCCGCTGAGCATCTCGGCCGCCTCCGCGTCGCCGAGCACGTGCCGCCGGTCGTCGTAGGGCGCGTACTGGATGCTGTTGTCGGGGAACCAGGGCGTCAGGGGGCCTCGCTCCTCTTCGCTCCGCGCCAGGAACCGGTGTTGGACGAGCGCCGCCTGTTGGTCGATGCGGGCCGTGGACGGATGCCTGGTGAGGTAGCCGCCGATGGTGTCGTTGATCGCCGGCTGGACGGTGTTCGTCCAGGTCCCCGGGTCGGTGCGGAGGTTGAGCCGCAGGTGCGGGCCCCGGCGCCAGTGCCGCAGGACATACGCGTCCGGGGCGATCGCCTTCAGTTCGTCCAGCAGCGGGCGGACGCCGTCCAGGATCAGGTTGGTCTTGTCGGGCTCGTAGTAGTAGATGTGCGCGGCGTGCCATCGACTGGTGCCGGACGTTGTGGGCTGCGGCTGGGTGGCGGTCATGGCAGCTCTCCGCTCTCGTGCAGGGTGGCCACGGCGTGTGCGGCCAGCAACGCCAGACGGTGCTCGACCGCGGGGCCGACGCCGAGTCGGTTGGCGAACAGGTGGGTGCAGCGCAGCAGGACTTCGGCGACCGGACGCTCCCGGGACGGCACGGCGTGCGCCAGGAAGCTCAGTGGGGATCGGGCGTCCTCGGGCGCGCATCCACCCTCGATCAGGGCGCTTCGCAGGGTGCGGACAGAGTCCGACCAGGTGGCGAGCGTCGGGCCGGGTCCGGTCGTCCACAGCTGGTGGGTCTGACGGAGAAGCTCGTCGCGGCGCTGCTGGAACAGGTCGTGGACGGCTGCGGGCATCCTGACCGTCCGGAAGTCGGCCGGACGCACAGGGCAGGCGGCAAGGCTGAGGGTGATGGCAGCGAGGCAGATGGCGGCACGCTGTCCATGGCTGGGGCAGGTGGACAGGACGTCCAGAGCGAGGCGGCTGGAGTCGCTGAAGTGGGCCTCGACAGCGGCCATACAGGTGGCGTCGCCGTAGGCACGGTGCTCGGGGCGGTAGTCGATGAACTCGATGCTGTCGTTGGGATACAACCGCGGGTTGTGAGCGGGCAGGCGTTCGCCCCGGGCTTGGCGCGCGGCGAACGAGCTGTAGTCGGCGGAGCCGATCAGGCGTCGGGAGGGATGTGCCGCCAGGTAGTCGCGTGCCCGCTCTTCCACGGTGCGCCGGAGCTGTTCGGCATGGCGGGAATGGGAGGGGCGGAGCCGTAGTCGCAGGTGCGGGCCGCCTTCCCAGTACCGCAGGAAGAACATGCCGTCCACCTGCGAGGACAGGTCGGTCATGAGCGGAGCGACCAGGCCGGTGATGAGCCGGTCCAGGTCGCCGGCATGGAAGAGGTGCGCACTGATCCAGGTGATCCCGGGCAGCGGGGGACGGCGCGGCGCGAGAGGGATCACGGGCGCTCCTGGCCGACCTCGAACGCGTACTCGGTCACGCGCGAGCCATGCGGGCCGTAGCCGGGAGCGTCGGCGGGCTCGGGCAGCGCCTCCTCCAGGACAAGCGTGTCGTCGTCCCCTCGAAGGGAGCGGATCAGGGACAGAAGCTGGAAGTGGTCGGTCACATCGACGTACAGGGGCTTGTGCCTCTTGCCGCTCATGTCCGGGTCGGGCCCCTTCGCGAGGAGCCGCGCGAAGAAACGGCGAGGGATCTCGTGGTCACTCAGCCAACACGCCAGACGCGGCAGGTAGGCGGCTTCGGTCTCGCCTTTGGCGGGCACGGGGAAGTCTCGCGCGCGCAGTCGCCAGGCGGTGCGAGCGAGGACGACGCGTCCCAGTTGCAGGCGTGGTCGACGACGCACTGGTCCGTCCTGCTCCCCCAGCCAGGGCACCGAGGGCAGGGCGACCGGCGGGTCACCGAAGACCTGGATCAGAAACCTCCAGGCGGGAGGGAGCAGCAGTTCGCTGCTCATTCCGGTGTGGACGGGGCGCACCTCGCGGCCGTCCGGATCCATCAGGATCAGCCGTTCGGCTGCCGGGTCATAGGACACCCTCAGGTCCGTCAGCTTCAACCGCCCGTCAGTGGCGGTGAACGGGTAGTCCAGAGCGGTGGCCGAGGCGGCGGGACGCAGGTTGAGGTTCGTGACGAAGCTCCCCCGGCACCCCAGGACCGGAGCTCGGCGGTCTTCCGGGAGCGCGGTGCCGGAACGTCCGAGAAGGTGGCGGATGCGGCCGGTGTGACGGCCATGGCCCGAGTAGACGGTGTTGAGGACGAACTCAAGACCGTCGGGTGCGGGAAGGGCCTGGCCGAAGCAGCAGATGGACGCGGGTGCACGCACCTGGGGTGGCCAGCCGGCCGCCAGTTTGCCGATCAGCTCCCGGTCCACGGTGATCACGCCCCGGATGTCCCGCGGACGGCCGTAGAGCGTCTGCCATGCCTGTCGCCGAAGCGCGGCGGCTTGCGTCGCCCAGAGGGACGGATGGTCCGGGGTGCGGTGCAGCAGCGCCCTCACCTGGGGAGCCGCCGTATGCACCGCTCGGTACAGCCGCAGGAACGGCACCGGCCGCTCGTCATGGCGCAGGAAGAAGTCCGCGACGGCGAGCCTGAGCGGCAGCCCGGAGTCGAACACCCCGCACAGTTGACGCAGCACCTGCAGATCGGCCAGCACCGGCTGCCACGCCCGGGCGCTGAGCAGAGAAAGGTCATCGGGGCTGATCGCGGTGTCCAGGCAGAGAGCCTTCCCCACCGGACGGGGCGCGGGTTCCAGGCGGGCGAGCACGCCGTCGATCAACTCGTCCATGCGACCGAGGACGCGGCGGCGCTCGGTGATGCCGCTCGCCTGCCGTGGGGGCGCTTCGGGCGTGCGGGTGAGACGGTGCAGTTCCTCCAGCGCATGGAGCACACCGGGCTGACTCGGTGGACGACTGCGGTGGGCGGAACGCAGCCAATCAATCAGATCGCCGAGCGGGTCCGCCGCTTGGTCGTCGAACGGCGGACGCGTTTCCAGAAGGCCGCATGCCACCAGGTGGTCGGTCACGTGGGGTGCGCCGGTCAGTTCGTCCACGCGGCTGAGGGTGGGACGCTCGAACCGCTGCAGCAGGGTGAGCAGGGCACCGAGCGACGGCTCGGACGGGACGCTGTTCAGGGGTTCATGCGGCCCAGGCCCCAAGAAGCACAGGCGTCCGTCCTGCTCGGTGAGGCTGGTGTTGAGGCGCACCGGCACCGCGTGCCGCGTCTCCTGTCGGCGGGCCAGCAGTTCCCATACGCGACGGACCGGTTCCCGGCTGAGCTCGGTGACGAGGACCGGATTCAGTTTCCGGGACGGCGCTACGGCAGGGCCGTCAGAGCTCCACCTGCCCAGTCCGCTGACGGTGAAGGTGGCGAAGGGACTGGTCTTGGTGGCGGCCCTGGTCAGGTACTTGGCCAGGCGGATCACCGCCGGACGTCCCGGATGCGCGGCCGGGTCGGCGAGCCAGCGGGACAAGTGCTCGGACAGCGTGGGACTCGACAGCAGCAGGCCGTGTTGGAAGGCCGGGTCGGCGGCCAGCTCTCGCAGCGCCGCGGTCCTGTCGGCCAGCTCGGCGGCCAGCGTGTCCGGGAGGCGCGTGACGATGTCCGCCCGCTGGACTCGCAGCTCGCGCCACACATCAACTCGCGTGACGAGGTCCTCGGAGAGGCTGGCCAGGGCGGGGTCCAGCCCGTCGAGTCGCCGACCGGTGTGGATCGCGCGGCGGAGGGCGACCAGGAGAGGCTTGAGCTCGGGACGCCGGTTGCGTCCGATCACCTCGTACAGCGCCTCCGACAGTTCCGCGCTCTCCGCCTCCAGGTGGACGTCCAGGGCCGTCAGTTCGTCCACCAAGGCCCAGGTTCGATGGCAGCGCAGGGCCCGCACCTGGTCAAACGGAAGCCCGGCCACCCGGACCCCGAACGCCTCTCCCACCGGCTGCGGCGGTGTCACCGTGCGCTCGTCCTCCTTCCTCGCCCATCGGGCGCCGGGCGGCAGGGCCGGGCGGAACCCGGCCCTGCCGCTGGGTCAGGATTCGTCGTGCTCGCCGTCGGACGGCGCGAGACAGCTGCCGCACGGCGGGATCTCCGCCGCCGTCCGGCAGGAGGACGAGATCTCGGTCATGCCGTAGCCGATGTCGAGCTGCTCGATGCCGTCGGCGGGCAGGACGTCGATGGACTCGACGGGCAGTTCACTCAGGTCTGCGATGTCCTTGGACATGTCGCGTCCCCTCCTTCTGGCACTGGCGTGCCGTTCGGGTCGTCCGCACAGGCTTGTCGCTGCGCGGGCCAGACCGGCGCCTGTCGCGTCGGTCCGCTCGAGCGGGGGGAACCGAGAAGAAGAGCGCTCAAGGAGCGCCACGGGCTCTCGGACAGGCCGAGGGTCGCGTCGGTGACGGTGTTGGCGGCGTCCGAGTGGATGCGGGCGGTACGGCCCGACGCGTGCGCGGCGAGAGCGGCGCGGTGGAGGACCAGGCCGGATTCGGCCTGCTGAATGCGGTACCAGAGGTCTCCGAACCGGCCGATGCGCGCCAGGGGATCGCCCACGGGAATGAGCGCGGCGGCGGCGGTGCGCAGTCCCTCCCGCGTGTTGGACTGCAACGGCCCGCCGAGGAGCCGACCGAGCCCCATCCCGTCGCAGATCCGCCCGAGAGCATGCTGGTCGGGCAGGTAGCGGTAGACGCCGACCGGCAGCCCGGCGATGCGCAGGGCCAGGAGATAGGGCGCGACTCCGGGTGACTGGTCGTCGATGTCAGGGAGTTCGCCGTCAGGCCGCCGGCAGGCGGTCGCCAAGATCTGGGCCAGCTCGTCCAGCGGAAGGCGGCCGGGCCGGAAGCCGTTCGGCGCGGAGGCCCGACGTCCGATCCCCTCGGCGGGACGAAGCGAAGGAACCTCCGGCAGCGGGACGAGTCGACCGCTCGGCGCGGGCGGCGTCGGGTCACCGTCCGGCCCGGCGGCGGAGGGACGGTGACGGGTCGCGGCGTGCAGGGCCGCGAGATGAGGCAGGCGCTCGTTGACCGGCACCGGCAGCTCAGCGGGCGTGGCACAAGGACCGTACGCAAGGCCCAGGCCGCCGGTCACCGACGCGCCACCCCGAAGATCGGAAAGGACGATCAGGGCCAGGGCGGCTTCGGCGTCCGGGTCCAGTCCCAGGAGCCGGTCGGCGGCCTGCGCGTCGAAGTCGAGATGGACGGTCGCGCGCAGTCCCAGCGATTCGGCCACCGCCAGTGCCTGCGCGGCGAGCACGCCGATCTCCTGGCAGGCCAGCCGGTATGCGAAGTCGCCGTACTTGAAGCCGTTGCGCCACCATCTCGCGGCCAGCCCGACGATCATGTCCGGGGCAGGGGCGGGCCGGGCGAGCAGGTCTCCCAGCGCAGGGCGATGGTCGCCCGGCCGGACGACCTCCAGACCGTGGTGGACGACGTCGTAGTGGCACAACGCTCGGCCGTCCGCCACGTACGCGTCGATCGGGTACAGGCCGCCGCCGGAGGGAGCGGGCCGCCCGATGCGCAGCCGGACAGGCCCCGGGACGACCGCGCCGGTCTCGTCCTGGGGATGGTCCCAGGCGATCCGGGTCAGCCCGAGCAGTGCGCGCAGCAGCTCTCCTGCCCACGCCACCCCCTCGTCCAGTGCCATGCGCTCGGCATGGAGGTAGCGCTTGTAGGCCGGTGGTGCCGCGTTCCAGTCGACCGGAAGCGGGCGGCGTTCGTCCATCGCACGCAGGTAGCGGCGCGTGGCCTCGCCCGCCGACGTGGCCAAGGCTCTCGCTTCACCTGTGGACGGCGGCGGCATCGGGTGCCGCGCAGAACGGAGATCCATGTCAGTGGCCGTTCATGGGAAGGGGTGCGGGTGCGGGTTGAGCTCCTCCGGGCGGAGGTCACGGTCGCGGTATCCGAGCAGGCGCGGCACGGTCAGCAGCCGCCGCAGGCCGTGGACGCGGCGGTGGCGATGTCCGAACGTCATGGGCACACTTCCGGGCACCAGGACCTTCGCGGCGGCCAGGCCGCCCGCCTCCAACTGCGGGCAGGTGACGTCCACCGCGACCACGTCCAGGCCGGTGGCGAGGAAACGGCCTGCCAGTTCGTCCAGGTCGTCGGCGAGGTCGCCGTATGACGGCCATTGGTCGAACAGTTCCGCGAGCGGCCGTCCGGGAGCGTCGGCGGGCAGGAACCTCAGCCGACGCGACGCGCCGGGATGGCAGTACAGCTGCCGATGGTCTTCCATCTCCCGCACCAGGTCACCGTCCGCGAGCAGCGCCGCGGCCGCCCGCTCGTCGTAGAAGTCGCCGAGAAAGGCGAGGGACGGGATCAGCTCGTGCACGGCGTTGCCGAGAGCCTGCTCGGGGTCGGGGTGGGCGCTGGCGGCGCACAGCGTGTGAGGTCGCCCAGGCCCGCCCACGGCGTCGACGGCCATGGCCCATACGGCCGGGACACGCTGTTCCATCGGCATCGCGAACGCCGTCAGCTCGTATCCGGCGTCCTGACGCGCCATGGCCGCCAGGAGCGGAATCCGCGGGTCGGCGGCGGTGTCGATGTCGATGCGCGGGGCGGGCAGGCGTCCGTACCAGGTGATCAGGAACGCGTCCCGTTCGGCGACCTCCAGCAGCCCGTGGAAGATCGCCTCAGCCAGGCAGCCGCCGAGGGCGGCGCCGTTGGAGCACTCGTAAGCCAGGCTGCGCCCGCGCGGCACGCCGTAGTAGGCGAATCCCTCGGGAACCAGCACCGGTCGCTCGGTCCGGAACGAGTAGCCCCATACCCAGCCCATCTCCCGATGGGGGCCGAACCGGGTGAAGCCGAAGTCGGGCTGGTCGTACCAGGCGTCCGGGTACAGGCCCAGCGTCCGAGGGTCGACCGCGTGTTCGGCGACATCGGCGTAACGGGCCTGAACGGGAAGGCGGCCACGAGGACGTGTTCCGGCGTACCGTTCGAGCGCTTCGGTGGTCGCCAGGCGGCGCGCTGAGGTGGCGTCCAGGGCGCGTCCGTACCCGTGTCGGCCGGCAGTGCCCTTCCGGCCGGGATCGAGCCGGGCGACCGCCGTGGGAAGGACCGTTCCGGCGGACGTCCCCAGTGAACCGATCAGCCCGCTTTCCGGATCGACGTAGCGTTCCTCCAGATCGTCAGGGAGCGGGCGCACGCGGAAGGTTGCGGGATCGGGCTTGGGCGCGGCGTCCAGATCGAGAACCTGGGGCCGGTCTTCTGTGCGCTGCGCGCAGTCCGGGCAAAGCGGGTCGGCCATCAACCGGTGCGCCGTGACGGCCGCGCTGGTGGCGGAGACCTTCAGGACGGCATCGCGAGTACGCGGGAACGCGGCGGCCAGTTCGTCAGCGACCAGTGCCGCCACCAGCGAGGACACCACCGGAAGAAGCATCCGGTCGGCACTTCGGGGGCCGTGCTTTTCGGTCAGCGTCCGCCTGGCCGCAGCGTCCGAACGGTTACCGGCGCGCCGCCGCCGCAGACAGGTGGGACAGCCTGGACGGCCGGGCAGGACGGCCGGGCCGATCATCACCCAGCCGGATTCCACTTCGACCGGCAGCCATGCCAGGCCGTGCTCACGCGCATGGGCACGTGCCAGCGCGTAGGGGTCGACGGCGTACGGCTCGACATCGTCCGCGTCGCGGCCGGCCATGGCGACGAACGTCCCGTCCGGCACGGGCAAGCGCTCCAGGAGAGCCCGGAGCCCGCCTTCCCGGCACTGCCCCTCGGCCAGGGCGGACGTGGCAAGGGTCTCACTCATCGCACGTCACCCGCACCACGTGCGGCAGCAGCCGCGCGACCTCGGCATCACCGTCCAGCAGAACGACCCGGGGCGCATGCCCGGCATCGGTCAGTGCCCTGGTGAGCAGCTCCACGTCGGCACCATCGCCGCCCGTCCCGTCACCGCCGTCGTGCCACAGAGCGATCGGATCGGCGTAGCCGGGCTGGTCGTTCGTGCGCGACTGCCAGGCCAGCAGCCGATGTTCCAGCGCCCGCCGCATCGCGCGCTCCGGTGTGCCGGCACATGCCGGGGCCGCTGATCCGGACGCGTAGGCGGGCACGCCCAGGACCCTCGTCAGGTCCCGCAGTCGCGCCGCCTCGCCAACAGCCTCCAGCAGCGCGACCAAGCGCAGAACCTCCGGGGCGTCCACGGCGGGAGCGGCCGGACAGGAGTCGCGGTCGAACCGGCGCAACAACGCCTGGCACTGCGCGACGAGACCGGCGGTGATCGCGTTCGTCCGCGACAGGCCCACGCCGACTCCCAGCGGGGCACGGTACGGCGCCGGCGAACGATGCGCCGTCCACTCCTGGGCGAGCAGCGCCTGGTAGGTGGCGAGTCCGCCGAGCGTCGCATGCAACCGCGCGGAGGGCCGGTCGTGTCCCCAGCCGATCACCGGTGCCGCGCCATCCGGTCCGAGCACGCCCAGCGGGTCGGACACCCTTGCCCGGCACATCGCCAGCGGGATCTGTACGAGGTCGCCCTCATCGACCTCGCCGAGCACGCCGGTACGGGGGCCGATGAGGGCCGCCGCGCGTTCCAGCAGCTCCTCGGCGTTCAGGGGCGCTCCAGGGTCGGACGCCGCCTCGGCTACGTCGTGCCCGCGCCGGGACCCGCCGGAGAGGGTGAAAAGGGGAACGCGATGACGACGCGTGTCCAGGGTGCGCAGGTCGGTCCGGGTCATCGTCAGGCGGTCGGCCGTCCGGGCCATCCGGGTCAGATACTCGAAACACGACAGCGCGAGCCGGCCGGCCAGCACCGCCGGGACCGCACCGGTCAGCCAGTCGCCGCCGCCATCGCCGTCCGGCTCACCGCGCAACCCGGCCAGCCGCGTCCAGTAAGAGGAGGCCGAGGCGGTCGAGACCGGCGTCAGCCATGCCTCGCTCCGCCCGGTCCACACCTGCCCGAGCGCGATCTCGCGTTCGGCGCACACGCGCCCGACATCCAGCAGCTCCTCGAACCGCTCTCCCGCGCTCGTCTGCAGGACGACGTCCGCCGACTCCGGTATCTCCGCCTGTCGCCGCACCGACTGCGCGGGGTCGCGACGACCTCGGGCGATGGCCTGTTCGATGTCGACGTCGTGTCCGCCGACGACCGAGATGTCACGCCAGCCCGACCCCAGGCCCACTTCGATCAGGGCACGCATCACCGGTCCGTCGCCGACCAGCGCGACGTGCGCCCGCCGCAGCCGCTCGAAGCGGGCCTCGGCCGAGTCGGAGCCGTGCCGGATGAAGGAGAGCTCCGGCTCGTAGACGGCCAGTTCCTCCGCGGTGAGGGTGTGCGGTTCTCCGGGACGCCCGTCCACGACGAACCGCCGCTCGGACAGGATGCCCACCAGCCGTGCCACCATCCGGCGATGCTCGGGCGGCAGCGGCTCGGTCAGTTCCTCCAGAGTGCGCTCACCCGTCAGACAGGGGGCCAAGCCGGACAACCAGGCATGAATGTGGCGACCGGTGAGGGTGCAGGCGTCCAGGTCGCTCTCGATGTAGACGCCGTCTTCGACCTCGGTGAAGCGCACGTCGTCCAGCAGGCGGGGTCGAGCGGGCCCGCGGGCCGGCTCGGCAAGGGAAGTCACCCTCGCTCGATGCCCGCCGGGGCGGCAGCGTTATCCCAAGTGACGATCCGCTTCTGACCACGGGATATACGAGGAGGCCGCGAGGGACCGGGCGGCCTAGCCGTGGTCGTCGGGGGCGAGGCCGAACAGGGCGTTGCGCATCGCCTTGGCGGCCTCCTCCATCAGGACCAGGTGCCTGAGCGTCCGGGTGATGTCGTCCGGCACGTCGAGGAGCCGGGCCGCCTCGGTGACCTTCTGGATCTCCTCCGCGGCGAAGTCCCGGTCGGCCGAGCACATCTGGATCGCGTGGTAGACCAGGTGCCGCGCGGCCTGCCATCCGGGCGAGTCCACCTTGATGCGCGCGACGATGTCGGCGAGGTCGGCGCCCCGGGGGTCGAAGGCCTCGTACTGGTCGATCACCTCTTGGGGCGTCCCGAACTTGCGCTGGTGGTCGACCAGCCACCGAACTCGGCCGGGGCGACCTCGCCGTCGGCCGCGGCGATCACCAGCAGCGCCTGGCCGTAGCGCAGCAGGGAGTCCGGTGTCACCGCCCGGATGTTGTACTCGGACGCGGCGAACTCACTGACCCTGATCGGAACGGCGGAACCCCCGTCGGCGCGGGCGTCCTCCGGCTGCGATGGCGGCATGATCGGCTCCCGGCTGCTGGACGACCCGGACCCGTGGCACTCTATTTCGCCCGCCGCCCGCTGCTAATGCTCCGAGCCGCCAGCACGGCCCCTCCTCAGGGTGAGGCCGCCCTCGCGAACAGTCGCTCCGGCCGCGCCGCCCGATCAGGGGTCGCGGCGGACGACCACCAGGGCGACGTCGTCCTCGCGGTGGCCGAACTCGGCGAGGATGCGGTCGCTGTAGGCCTCCAGGTCCGCGTCGATGTCGACGGCCAGGCTCCGCAGGCGTTCGAAATTGTCGGCGAGCGGGACGCCGCGGTCCTCGATCAGGCCGTCGGTGATGAGGATGACGGCGCCGCCCGGCGGGACGGTCGTCTCCTCGACGGAGACCACGTCCGCGGGGAAGCCGAGCAGCAGGCCGCCGCCGCCCCGGTACTCCGCCTTCTCCCCGGCGATGTGCAGGGGCGGCAGGTGCCCGGCGTTGGCGATGCGCAGCGCGCCGGTCCGCGGGTCGAGGCTCATCAGGCACATGGTGGCCGTCTGGTCGTCGTGGTAGCGCTGGATGACGCCGTTCAGCAGCCTGAGGATCGCGACGATGTCGTGGCCCTCCACGGCGAACGCGCGCAGGGCGTGCCGCAGTTCGGCCATCACCGTGGCCGCGTGGAGGGAGTGGCCCTGCACGTCCCCGATGGCCACCAGCACGTGGTCGTCCCGGTTGATGACCTCGTAGAAGTCCCCGCCCACCTCGGCCTGGTCGCTGGCCGGCTCGTAGCGGACGGCGAAGGTCCAGCCGGGCAGGACCGGATGGGAGGTGGGCAGCAGGCTGCGCTGGATGGTCAGCGAGACCTGGTGCTCCTCGGCGTAGGAGCGCAGCGCCTCCATCGCCAGGGCCAGCGTCTGGCCGAGCTGGCGCAGCAGGTTGACGTCGTCCTCGTCGGAGTGGCCGCTGATCTGGAGCGCGATCCCGACCGGCGGACGGCCGCGCTTGATCCGCGAGGTGACCACGAGGACGTCGTCGGTGGGCGCGGTGTCGGGCAGCAGGCGCCACCAGTCCTGCGCCGAGACCCGGGCCACCCGGGTGCCGGTGAGGTTGGCCAGCCCGGTCATCTTCGCCAGCCGCGTCGGCAGGTCCGGGGCGGCCTGGCGGTTGGCGGGCCCCGCGCCCAGGTTGACGCTCCGCCTCGCCCGGCCGTCGGGCGGGAGGATGTACACGGCGGCGGGCAGCCCGAAGATGTCGACGGCGCCCCGCGCGGTGACCGCCGCGAGCTCGTCGAAGGTCTGGGCGGCGTTGACGGCCAGCGAGGTGCGGGTGAACGCGGCCAGCCGCTCGGCGATCCGCTCCGCGCGGCGGCGGGCCCGGTAGTAGCGCAGGACGGCCTTGGCGGTCGCGATGAACTCGCCCGGGTCGATGGGGTCGGTCATGTAGGCGTCCGCGCCGCGCTGCAGCCCGTCGGTGCGGTCGGCCACCTCGACGGCCGTGGCGGAGATGTGGATGACCGGCAGCGAGGCGGTGGCGGGCCGCGCCTTGATCTGCTCGCAGACGTCCATGCCGTTGGCGTCGGGCAGCCGGACGTCCAGGATGACCAGGTCGACCTCCTGCTTGGCGAGCAGGTCCCACGCCTCGGCGGCGGACGCGGCCTCCACGACGGTGTGGCCGGCGCGGCGCAGCCAGCTGCCGATGATGTAGCGCTTGGTGTCGTTGTCGTCGACGACCAGCGTCGTCGTGGGTGGTTCGGTGGGGTTCATCTCATCGTGCTTTCGATGCTCTCCGGGCCCTCGCCACCGCGTCCGCCAGCATCACCGGGACGAGTTGGGCCTGGTCCAGTACTGCGTCGGCGCGGTCGCGCCCGGTGTCGTCGGCCGCCCCGGAGGTGACCAGGACGACGGCGACGGGGGGCGGAAGCTCCGCCAGGATCTCGGCGGCGCAGTCCGGGGGGAGGCCGGGGCCGAGAAGCAGGAGGTCGGGCGGGTCGGCCTCGACGACGCCGCGGACGGCCCGCCCGTCGGCGGCCTCGCTGAGGCGTCCCGGGACGTCCTCCAGCATGCCGCGCAGCAGCGCGCGGTCCTCCGGCCGCGCGTCGGCGACGAGCACGTGCGAGAGGCCGAGCTCGATCAGGCGCCGCTGCCGGGGCAGCCGCAGCGTCACCGTGGTGCCCGCGCCCGGCTCGCTAGCGAGGGACAGGTCGCCGTCCAGCACGGTGGCGAGGCGGCGGGAGTAGGTCAGGCCGAGCCCCGTGCCGCCCGGCTTGGTGCCGGGGACCTGGTAGAACTCCTCGAAGACGCGTTCCTGCTCGCCCACCGGGATCCCGATCCCGGTGTCGGTCACGACGAACTCCAGATGGTCGGGCGTGGACCGCACGGTCAGCCGGACCTCGCCCTTCTCGGTGAACTTCAGCCCGTTGGCCACCACGTTCCGCAGGATGCGGGTCAGCATGACCTCGTCGGTGACCAGGACGGCGTCCGCAGCGTCCCCGGCGTCCATCCGCAGGGCCACTCCGGCCTGATGGGCAACCGGTGTGAGCAGCTCCGACAGCTGGGACAGCAGCGGCGCCACCTCGACCGGGGTGCGGCGCGGCGCGAGCCTGCCCTGCTCCGCCTTGGCCATGTCGAGCAGTTCCGTGACCAGTGACAGCAGGGTCTCGCCGGCCCCGACGATCAGCGAGATCTGGTGCTTCTGCTCCGCCGTGAGCGGGTCGGCCGCCGGGTCGAGCAGCAGCCGGGCCAGGCCGATGACGCCGTTGACCGGGGTCCGCAGCTCGTGGCTGATGTTCGCCCAGAAGCGGTTCTTGGCCGCGCCCGCCTCGCGGAGCTGCTCGGACTTCTCCTCCAGCTCGGCGTACAGGGCGACCACCCCGCGGTTGGTCTCCTCCAGCTCGGCGGACAGCTCGTTGTAGAGCGCCATGACGCCCTGGTTGGTCTCCTCCAGCTCGGCGTTGAGCGAGCGGAGCTCCTCACGCTGCCGCCTGAGGTCCTCCAGCGCCTGGATCAGCTCGGCGTTCTGCGTGCGCAGATCCTCCAGCGCGGTGACCGGCCGCAGGCGCGCGACCTCCGCGCGCAGCGCGGTCGCGAGACCGGCCGCCGGGACGGCGAGCGGCAGGTTCTTGCGGAGCCGGACGACCCGCCCCGACGGCGTGCTCGTCTCCTCCACCCGGTCCATCAGCCGCGCGGCGGCGGTGTCCCCGTCCCTCGGACGGTCGGAGCCGTCCGAGGAGGTGTAGCCGAGTTCGATCACCAGCGCCGGGGCGTCGCCCCGGTCGAGCCGGAAGAGCACCGACACCCGTCCGGAGTGGGAGAACAGCTCCCGACCGATCTCGCTGAGGGCCGTGGCCACGCGGACCTGGTCCTGCACGTCCAGCCCTGCCGCGGCGGCGACCTGCCGGCCGATCTGGCGCACGGAGAAGACGTCCTGCTCGTCGGCGAGTTGCAGGCGCAGCAGCTCTTCGGTCATGGGGTGTTCACCTCCGTCCGGACGTGGTGACCGCGAGGACGCAGCGGTCGTCGTGGCGGACCCCCGCGTCGCGCATCAGCTCCGCGGCGATCAGCAGCGGATCGCGGTCGAGGGCGGGCAGGGACGTGCCGTCCCACTTGTCGGTCAGGCCGTCCGAGTGGAGCACCACGGCGCCGCCCGGGGGCAGGTCGTAGACGTGCTCGCGCAGCGGCCGCTTCCCGGCCCCGGCGATGCCCGGGACCGAGATCATGCCGCGCCGCCGGTCACCGCCGAGGACCCATCCGGCGACGTTCCCCAGCCCGGCGAAACGCACCACTCCGGCCTCGGGCTCGATCTCCGCGACCGCGACCGCGCCGCCCCGGGTGGAGCCGAGCCGCTCGTGCACCTGCCGCAGCAGGTCGACGGGGCGGCTCGGCAGCACGGCCTCACGCATCACCTGGACGGCGCCGCTGGCGGCGCGCGCCGCCAGCCGCCCGGGGAGATCGGAAGAGCGTGGGGTAGGGAAAGAGGGTAGTTTGGTAGGTGTAGATAAAGGTGGTGGCCGTAACAAT
>NZ_JBFAOF010000028.1:0-22413 GCF_040675125.1 Spirillospora sp. NPDC049652
TCGTGGACCTGGACGTGGGTCAGGATCGCATCGAAGGTGCCGTCGGCGGCCCACCGCCGATACCGCTCATACACCGTCTTCCAGTTCCCGTAACGCTCGGGCAGGTCACGCCACGGGGCACCGGTCGCCAGCTTCTACAAGATCCCGTTCAACACCGTCCGGTGATCAATCCACCTACCGCCCCGGGCGGGCTGTGCGGGCAAAAGCGGCTCAATCCGCCGCCACGCCACATCGGTCAACTCATGCCGTCGCACCACGACACACCATCAACCCACAACCCAAGATCCACCTCAGCAGAACACCAAGATCTGCCGGACACGGCCTAGGCCCTCCTCGCCCGGCAGCATGGCTCTGGCCAGAGGCGCGGGGGGTGCTGCAGAATCGGGGGCTGTCTGGTCGCGCCGCGCAATTTCGAAAGGCAGAGAGTTCATGGGTACGCCGCCTGGGGTCGACACGACCGTGCCGCACTCGGCCCGAATTTGGAACTACCTGCTGGGAGGCAAGGACAACTACCCGGTCGACCGGGAGGCCGGAGACAGGATCTGCGAGATCTTCCCCGGGATGGCGGACATCACCCGCCACTCCAGGCACATGCTCACGCGCGTGGTGCGGTACCTGGCCGCCGAGGCCGGGATCCGGCAGTTCCTGGACATCGGCACCGGACTGCCGACCGTCGACAACACCCACGAGGTGGCCCAGCGGATCGCGCCCGACGCGCGGATCGTGTACGTCGACAACGATCCGCTGGTACTGGTGCACGCGCAGGCCCTGCTCACCAGCAGCGCCGAAGGGGCCACCGCCTACATCGAGGCGGACGTCCGCGACCCTGAGGCGATCCTCGCCCAGGCCGCAGCCACTTTGGACTTCTCCCAGCCGGTCGCGCTCATGCTGATGGGCATACTCGGACTGGTCGAAGACGATGAGGAGTGCCGATCCATCGTGCGGCGGCTGATGGCGCATCTGCCGCCGGGCAGTTACCTGGCAGCCTACGACGGCGCTGACACCGACCCGGCCTACGTGCAGGCCATCCAGCGTTACAACGCCGGTGGCCGCGGTGTCCCCTATACGCCCCGCAGCCCGGAAGAGATCGGACGCTACTTCGAGGGCCTGGCCGTCCTCGAGCCCGGCGTGGTCTCGGTGTCGAAGTGGAGGCCCGACCCCAACCCCTGGGGCGACGGCCCAGAGGTCTCCTGCGTGGGTGCGGTCGCCCGCAAACCATGATCAAGCGGCATCCCCCCGGCACTGCGTCTCATAAGCCGCCGACCAGCGGACGGACTGCCCATGACGGCGCCGCTGAGGCTTGGTTCAGCTGAAGGTGCGGCGGTAGGTCTGCGGGCTGACGCCGGTGGTGCGTTTGAAGCGGTCGCGGAATGCGGTGGGCGAGCCGAAACCGACCTGGCTGCCGATGCGTTCGACGGAGTGCTCCGTGGTTTCGAGGAGGTGTTGCGCCTGGCGGATGCGGGCCCGGTGGAGCCACTGGAGTGGGGTGGTGCCGGTCTGGTCGCGGAAGCGCCGGATCAGGGTCCGGACGCTGGTCCCGGACTGCGCGGCGATGTCGGCCAGGGTGAGGTCTCGGGCCAGGTTCTCCCGCAGCCAGGCGAGCAACGCCTCCAGTTCGGATCCCTGCGGCACGGGGATGTGGTCATGGACAATGAACTGCGCCTGACCGCCCTCGCGTTCGAGTGGCGTCACCGACAGGCGGGCGGCGTCGGCGGCGACCGCCGATCCGTAGTCCCGGCGGATCATGTGCAGGCAGAGGTCCAGGCCCGCGGCCGCGCCGGCCGAGGTGAGGAACTGGCCGTTGTCGACGTAGAGGACGTCCGGGTCGACGTGGAGGTCCGGGTGAAGGGCGGCCAGGAGCCCGGCCGCGCGCCAGTGGGTCGTGACGCGCAGCCCGTCGAGGAGCCCGGTGGCGGCCAGGGGGAAGGCGCCCACGCAGATGGAGGCGATCCGGGTGCCGTCTGCGGCCGCCGACCGTAGTGCCTCGCCCACGGCAGTGGGGAGCGGGGCCATGGGATCGGCGACACCCGGAACGATGATCGTGTCAGCGTCCCGGAGGCCGCCCAGGTCCCACGGCGCACGCAGGGCGAAGGCGCCGGCGTCGACCTCGTCGTGCTCGGCGCACACCCGGACCTGGTAACCGGGCCGCCCGTCGGGCAGACGCGTCCGGGAGAAGACCTCGATCGGGGTCGACAGGTCGAACGCGATCACCTGGTCGAGCGCGAGGACGGCAACGGTGTGCATGGCCAGAACGTACCTCCCCACCGACTCGTCAGCACCGGGCCGATGTGCGGGCAGCTCCATGCCAGTGGGGTTCTGAGCCTTCGGGAAGCTCTTGGCATTATCCCGTTGAAGCCTGTCACTAGTGCCACTGGGCGATCACGGTGACAGCCGGTTGACTTCGGAGCGTCCGATGGAAATCGACCCCGGAGGAAACATCCATGCACGTTCAGGTGGTCCTGTTCGATGGCTTCGACCCGCTCGATGTCATCGCCCCCTACGAGGTGCTGTACGCCGACGGCTCGGCGTCGGGCGGCGCGGGGACCGTCGAGCTGGTCTCCGCAGAGGGACCCCGAGAGGTGATCAGCGGCACCGGGGGATTGGCACTGCGCGCCACCGGCGCCCTCGACCTGGAGCGGGCGGACCTGCTCGTGGTGCCCGGCGCCTACGGCCACGTGGGCGAGCCCGGCGAGGTTCCGGAAGATGAGGTGGGCGCCGGCGAGTGGAAGCAGGACGAGGAGGCCGGCCGCCTTCCAGCCTCGAAGGTCACCGGCGAGCGCCGGCGCGCCCCGGAGCGCCAGGCGTGACCAAGCTCCTTTTGTCACTGCACGTCCTGGCCGCCATCATCACCGTCGGCCCGGTCGCCGTCGCCGCGAGCATGTTCCCCGCGACGTTGCGCCGCGCCCTCGGCGACTCCGGCGACGGCGACGCCCGGACGACCCTGCGGACACTGCACCGCATCTGCCGGGTCTACGCCGGGATCGGCATCGCCGTCCCCCTCTTCGGCTTCGCCACAGCCAGCAGTCTCGGTGTCCTCGGCAGCCCGTGGCTGGTCATCTCGATCCTGTTGACCGGGGTGGCCGCCGGCGTCCTGGTTCTGCTGATCCTGCCCGCTCAGGACCGTGCCCTGGCCGAGACGGCGAGTTCCGCCGCGCCGTCGCCGACAGCGACCTCCTTGACACCGGGTCGTCTCGCGATGCTCACCGGCGTCTTCAACCTGCTGTGGGCCACAGTCACCGTACTGATGATCATCCGTCCCGGCTCCACGACGGGGGTGTGACCATG
Organism: Spirillospora sp. NPDC049652; assembly: GCF_040675125.1. Classification (NCBI taxonomy): domain Bacteria; kingdom Bacillati; phylum Actinomycetota; class Actinomycetes; order Streptosporangiales; family Thermomonosporaceae; genus Spirillospora; species Spirillospora sp. NPDC049652. The sequence goes on from NZ_JBFAOF010000028.1 coordinate 3,286, forward strand.
CGCCCGCGGTCTCCGAGCCATCTGCGCATCGCGGCTCACGCCGAGCTGATCTCGCTGATCGTGATGCTGGCCAACGTGTTCACCGTCCACCTCAAGCCCGTCTCATCCCTGATGGGCCCCGCCCACGGCTGCGCCTACCTGTTCGTCGTGATCGCGACCTGGCGGCTGGACGCCGCGACGACCGCCGCCAAGGTCCTGGCCGTCGTCCCGGGCGCCGGCGGGCTGCTCGCACTGCGGCGGCTCACCCCTGCCGATCCGGACCCGGCCCAGCTGAAAGAGGTCATCCCGTCATGAACTACGTATCGCCGATCCTCGTCGGCGTCGTCTACTGCCTGCTGATGTCCCTGATCAAGGAACCGCACCGGCGCCGCTTCAACGCGATCATGGTGGCGGGGGCGGGCGCCGCCTATCTGAGCGGGGGCGGCTTCGGCCCGTGGGAGCTCCCGTTCGTCGCGCTGATGGCCTACGTCGGCTACCGGGGACTGGACTCCTGGACCTTCATCGGCATCGGCTGGCTGCTGCACACCGTGTGGGACGCGGCCCACTGGCTCAAGGGCAACCCGATCCTGCCGTTCGCGCACGACTCATCCATGAGCTGCGCCATCTGCGACCCCGTCATCGCCCTGTGGTGCTTCCGCGGAGGACCTCCACTGATCACGCTCGTCCGCCGCTGGTTGAGCCCCGCCCGGACAGCAGATCACACGCACGACCACGCCTCTGCCTCCTCCTGACTGACTACACCACCTGCCGGGCCCCAGTGGTCCCGAGCCCAGCCAGGCCATACACCCCACATGCCCCGGATGGCGATGCTTGTCGCAGCTTGGCGAACGCAATGGTGCCCTCAGGTCGCACTCGGCCTCGCCTAGGAGACGGGCACGGTGCCGCCGTCCTCCATCGACCGCTGGGCGGCCTCCAGGACAGCGTTGACCTTCGCGGCGAAGACGGCGTCGCACGGGTCGGCCCCTCCTTCGGACGCGCTGCGCGCCAGCCTGCCGATCGCTGTGACCAGCGGCTCCACCGCGGACACGTTCCCGACCGGAACCGGCGCGACGCCCTTGCCGCCGACGAACCCGATCTCCATCCCGGCCGCCGCCGGGGGCGCGTCCAGGCTGAGCGTCATGGTGGAGACCGCGCCGCCCTCGTGCCGCAGGAGCGCGTGCGAGGTGCTGTGCGGGCCGCTCATGGCCTGCACCTCGGTGACCTCGCCCAGGACGGGCAGGAACACCGACAGGATGTGCGGCCCCAGGTCCCACAGGGCACCGCGCGTGCGCCTCCAGTCGGACGCCGCGTACGGGCTGCCCGGCTCGAAGATCGAGGCGAGGACGTTGGCGCGTCCGCCGTCCCAGCCGCCCTCCGCAGCGGCGTCCTGCAGCATCCGCTCCACCGCCGGGAGGAACCGGAAGGTGAAGAAGACCACGGAGGCGACGCCCGCCGAGGCCGCCTCGCGCGCCACCGCCGCCGCGCCCGTGGCCGACAGGCCGACCGGCTTCTCCAGCAGCAGGTGCTTGCCCGCGGCGGCCGCCCGCAACGCCAGCGGCAGCTGGACCTCGGGCGGCAGGGAGATCGCCACGGCGTCGACGTCGGCGAGCAGCTCGTCGACGTCCGAGTAGGCCCGGACGCCGAATCTCCCGGCGAGGCCTTCGGCCCGGTCCGGACGGCGGCCCCAGACCCCGGCCAGGGTGGCGTCCGGCGACGCCGCCAGCGCAGGAGCGTGGGTCTCGCTCGCCCAGTAACCCGTCCCGAGGAGTCCGAATCTCAAAGCCATGGGTCGAGCTTAGGCGGACGATCCCAGGCGCCTTCCCTAGGGCCGCCATTCCTGCCGGTAGTCAGGATGTTCGGACCGCCCAGCCGCGAATCCACCGCCGCCGGCTCCCCTGGGCATCACCGACCGCGAACACGACGTCCTGCGCCTCATCGCCGCAGGACACACCAACACCGAGATCGCAGACGGCACACTGCCGCTGACCCGTCAAGCGTTCCATCAGCACCCCAAAATGGCGCGCCGCCGCACACCTGCGGGCCTGTGATCGTCATCTGAAGACGATCTCCCTCTTCGGGCGAGTAAAGGTGGGCGTCGATCGCGGATCGGCGTCCGTTCCCCGGCGCCGCGACGGCGCCCGATGGTGAGGAGAGGGAATGGTCAAGAGGACACTGATGGGGCTGGGCGTCCTGGCACTGGTGGCGGGCCCGGTGCCGCCCGCGCTGGCGACGGCACCCCACGCGTCGGTGGCCGCACCGCCCACCCCGGTGGCGGCATCGCACGGACCGGTCATCGTTGGACCGGCGGAACAGGGAACCTTCCATCGCGGAACCGTGATGCGGCAGAGGGGCGAGCAGCCGACGTTCCGTCGGCTGCAGCGGGCCACGGCGGCCGGTGAGCACCAGTTGCGGGTCACGGTGCTGAACCGCGACGGCGCGGTCGCCACGTCGGACGAGACGAACTGGCTCTCGATCTGGCCGCTGGACGGCGGCGACCCGCTCGGCACCGAGCTGAACAACGGGCATGGCGAGGGCTCGTTGCCCGCTGGTGACTACTCGCTCAGCACCGAGGTGCACCGCCAGGAGGCCGACGGTACGTGGTCGAAAACAGCAATCTTGCTGCCGAAGGTGACGGTGACCGGGGACGTGTCGCTCACGCTCGACGCGCGGACGGCCAACCCCGTCCAAGTCACGGTGGACAAGGCGGGGGCAAGACCGGTCGGAACCGAGGTGCGCCTCGTCCAGCAGATCGCCGGTCGGCGCCGGCACATAACCGGGGCCTTCGGGCTCGCCGGTGACCGCCTGTACGTCACCCCCGCCTCAGCCGAGGGCGGCGTGGAGTACGAGGTGCAGTCGCTGCTGACCCAGGACGGGAAGACGGAGGGCAGCCCCTACACGTACCACATCGCGAGCAAGGCGGCAGGCGTGCCGGCGGACCTGACCCTGAGCGCGCGCACCAAGGACTTGGCGGCCGTCAAGGTCAGATACGCGAGCGAAGGCCGACCCGGTTGCGCGGGAGCAACCGCAGGGGTCGACTGGGGGACGGGTGGCATCCTCTCCTTTTACTGGGGCGCGGGAACCGTTCCGACGACGCGGACCGAGTACTACACCCCGGGGCTCGACTGGTTGCGGGATGAGGCCCTCACCACCGCCGACTGCGCGTTCGACGAGAACGACGTCAGGACCCGCACCGACCGGTTCCCGACGGCTGGAGCGTACACGCGAAGCTGGAACAAGGGCCCGCTCGGTCCGGCCGAAGGTCTCCTCATCCTCGACACCGGCAACGGAACGGGGTTCCAGGCGGGGATGCTGTCCGAGCGCGGTGCGGTGAGCAACAAGCGGTGGTATTCCTTCATGAAGGGGGACTCGGCGCTGGTGAGCCTGAGCGGTGAGTCGATCGGCCAGAGCCTCGTCCCGGGCTACGGCGGGATCTGGGCGCGCCCGGAGCCGGGCCGGTACACGCTGACCACGAACGCCACGCGGTCGGCGCCCTGGTCGGACCTGGCGACGAGTCAGCACGTCGTCTGGGACGTCACGGTGGGTCAGGACAACGTCATCAACCTGCCGACCGTGGAATACCGGACGGCCCTCGACGATGAGAACCGGGCGCCCGCGAACACCACGCAGACGCTGACGCTGGCCCCGCAGCAGGCGAAGGCGGGTGTGAAGCCTTCGCTGTGGACGTCCTTCGACGACGGGAAGTCGTGGACGCCGGTCTCCGTGAGCGCCGACGGCGACCGGTGGACGGCGTCCTTCCGCAATCCTGCCAAGGGCTTCGTCTCGCTGCGAACGAAGATCGATGGAGCGGTCGACCAGACCGTGATCCGCGCCTACGGCCTCCGCTGACCCGAATTCCTGGATCGCCGGGGGCCCCCAGCATCGGCCGGAGGCCCCCGGCGATCACTCGTCCGCCGTCCGGCACCTCGCCCGGCGCAGGGCGAGGCGGGTGACACCGAGCGTGCCGTCGTGGACGACGGACGCCTCGACAGGCTCGATCGTCTGTTCAGGGTGGCCGTGGCACCTTGACGCTCCGCTTCTGGAGGTTCGGTGTCGGAGGCCGACTACGGGGACGACTGCCTTCGCTTACGCGCTGCCCGTGAGCACAGCGGGCTGACCGTGCCGGAGATCGCGACCGCCGCCGACCTGTCGGAGCGGCCGTGAACTTCCCCGACACGCCCGAGCCCGGGGTGCGCGGGCACTCACGCGCCGTGGCCCGCGGTGCGTGCGGAGTCCAGGAACGCCGAGATCTGGGCGGCGCCGGTGCGCGTCAGCCAGGTGGAGAAGTCCATCGCGGCAGGGTGGATTCGCCGGGTGGCCGCGATGTCCGCGCGGTAGCCGCGTTCGTTGAGCCATTCGTTGGCGTAGGCGAAGTCCTCGCTCAGGGCCCGGATCGCCTCGATCGGTGTCTGGACATAGGGCAGCGGTATCTCGAGCGCCTTGCCGATGGCCTCGGCGACCTGGACCGGGGCGAGCTCGTCGGCGGCCAGGGAGACCGCCCGGCCGATCCACTCCTCGGGGCGGCGGAACGCCAGCTCGGTGATGAAGCCGACGTCGTCGACGGCCATGATCTGCTGGGCGGTGTCCGGTGCGAGTCCGGTGGACAGGTTCCCGTTCTGCAGTGCGTATCCGCCGGTGAAGTTCTCCATAAACGAGACCGGCCGCAGGATCGTCGCGGGCAGGCCGAGGTGGGCGATGTGCTGCTCGATCCGCCACTTGCTGACCAGGTTCACCGGGACCTTCTCGCTGAGGTGGCGATCCGCGCCGGCGACGGAGGTGAAGACCAGGTGCTCGACGCCGGCGGCGTGCGCGGCCTCGGCGACGTTCACGCCCCAGCACACCTCGTCCTCGGTGGTGAAGTCCGGTGCGGTGCCGGGCGAACCGACCGTGGGCTGGACGCTGAACAGTCCCCAGGAGCCCTCGGCTGCGGCGGCCAGGGAATCGACGTCCTCCATCTGCGCCCGCACCACTTGCGCACCGGCCCGCGCCAGCGCCTGGGCCTGTGGCCCGATCGGGTCACGGGTGAGCGCACGCACCCGCCAGCCACCGCGGAGCAGGTGGTGCGTCACGGCCCCGCCCTGCAGGCCGGTCGCTCCCACCACCACGACGGTCTTGTTGGTCTGCGTCACTGTCTCTCCCTCGCGTCCATGCAGAACAGGAACCATCCTGTAAGTGGGGTGGCCCCCCGGTTATTGGCCGCTACGATATGGAGGGCCACCCCATTTATCAAGTCGCCAGGAGTGCCCCGTGTCGAAGGAAGCCGCCGTGCCGCCCCGGCAGCGGATGCGCGCTGACGCCCGCCGCAACATCGACCGGATCATCGCCGCCGCCGGGGCCCTGATCGCCGAGGACGGCGCCGACGCGTCCTTGGAGGAGGTCGCCCGCCGCGCCGGAGTCGGCTCGGCGACTCTGCACCGGCACTTCCCCTCGCGGCAGGCGCTTCTGGAGGCGGTCTTCAGGGATCGAGTGGAGACCCTTTGCGCCAAGGCCGAGGACCTGTTGTCCGACCCCGATCCGGGAGAGGCGCTGCTCACCTGGCTCCGTGCCGTCGGCGCCCATGCAGTTGCCAACCGAGGACTGGGCGCGTCATTGATGCGCAGCGGTGACCCGACCCTCGGCGGCACCTGTCATGACATGGTCATCAACGCCGGCGATGCCCTCCTCGCACGCGCCCGGACGGCAGACGCCGTGCGCCCCGAGATCGACATCACCCATCTGCTGAAGCTCGTCAGCGCCATCGCCCTGGCCACCGAGCACGACCCCGACGGCCCGGCTGAAGCCGACCGCCTGCTGGCGATCGCCATCGACGGCGTACGCGCACATTGAACTGGCCACTCACAAGCGAGATCCGGTGTCGATGGGTTTCGTGAACACCTCGTTCGTGCACTGTGAGAGCGCGCGCTGCTCGACGGGCGTGCGATAGGTTGCCCGCCATGCCTGAGCTCGGAGCCGTTGCCTGGCCCCCGGCCCCGATCAGAACCGACCGGCTCGTGCTCCGCGAGTCCGAAGCCCGGGACCGTGCGGCGTTCATCGAACTGTTCGCCTCGCCGGAGGTGGGCACCTACGTCGGTGGTTCTCGACCGCGTGACGAGCTGGAGCGGGCGGTGCCCGAGGGTGCCAGGGCGGCGCCCCGGCTTCTTCGTGGTCGATCTCGACGGCGCGATGATAGGCATGGTCACGCTCGACCGGCGCGACGCGAAGCGTCAGGGGCGCGTCCGTCCGGACGGTGGGGAGACCGAGCTCGGCTTCCTGTTCCTGCCAGAGGCATGGGGACGCGGGTACGCCGCCGAGGCCTGCGCGGCGGCACTCGGCTGGTTCGCCGACGCGCTTCCCGGCGAGCCGGTGGTGCTCTGCACCCAGACCGCCAACGACCGCGCGATGCGCCTCGCGGCGAAGCTGGGGTTCACCGAGGTGGAACGGTTCGAGGAGTGGGGCGCCGAGCAATGGTTCGGCGCGAGGTTCTCGGTCACGCCGCCCGCTTGAGCCCGTCCCCGAAAGCGGCGTAGGCCCTGGCCGGGCAGGTGTGGAGTGCCCCCGGAACCGATCGCCGCCGGGTTCGGGGGGCAGGCCGAGCTGTTCGCCCATTCCCCGAGCATGACGAAGTCAGGGCCGGTCAGCCCGTGGCGAGGGTCGATGCGGTCTAGGAGAGCAGCACCATCGGGCTGGACGGCCATTGGTGAGCGGGGCTCCGGCAGGTGGACGGCGGGCTGGGCTAGGAGCGGGCGAGCGCGCCCGGGTCTTCGTAGACGGTGTCCAGGGCCAGGTAGGCGCCGCCTCGTGCGGCGGCGGTGAAGCCGAGCGGGGACAGGACGATTTCGCAGCCGCCCGCGTCCGGTGCCATCACGGCCGCATGCATCGTGTCTCGCACCTTGTCGATGAGGTACTCGCCGAAGAAGGCGAAGTGCCCGCCGAGCACCAGCAGGCGCGGGTTCAGGACATCGACCAGCATCGCGATGCCCGGGCCGAGCGCCGCCGCGATCCCGTCCAGCGCGGCAAGCGTGCGCCTGTCGCCTGAGCGGGCGCGGCGCAGCAGCTCGGCGAGCCGCTGTTCGAGGTCGATGGAGGGGTCCCAGACCTCGTCGCCCGGGTCGGCCGCCGCGCGCAGGAGCGCGGCCAGGCCGACCATGGTCTCCCAGCAGCCGCGCCGCCCGCAGCTGCACGGATAGCCGTTCGGGCCGAGCGGCAGGTGCCCGACCTCCCCGGCGTATCCGGCCGTGCCGCGCAGCAGCCGGCCGCCGGCGATGATGCCGGCGCCGACACCGGTCTCGCCGGTGAGGTAGAGCAGGTCGTGCACGTCCGGATCGGTGAGCGCGAGGTACTCGGCGATCGCGCCGAGCTTGGCGTCGTTCTCGATGTGGACCTCAGGCGCGTCCGGCCCGAGCCGCTCGGCGAGGCCGGTCCGCGCGGGTACGTCGCGCCAGCCGATGTTCGAGGCGTAGTTGACCGCACCTCGGCCCAGGTCGATGACGCCGGGTGCGGCCAGCGCGACACCGACCGTACGGATGGCGTCGGCGTCGAGCTCGGCCATGGTCTGACGCACCAGCGCGGCGGCCTCGTCGAGCACGGCTTCGGGCTCGGCCGCGCGCACATCGAGGCCGATCCGGTGCTCGGCGCGCAGCTCGCCGCGCAGGTCGAGGGCGATCGAGCTGAGGTAGTCGACGTTGATCTCGACACCGATGCCGCACACGCCGCGCCCGTCGATCTCCACCGCGAGCCCCGGACGGCCCACCGCGCCCTCGCGCTCGACCTCGCCCTCGCGGACCAGGCCGAGCTCTACCAGCTCGGCGATCAGGCTGGACACCGTGGCCTTGGGCAGACCCGTGTCGACGGCGAGCCGGGCCCGGGACCGTGCGCCTTCGTCGCGCAGCAGGCGCAGTACCAGGCCGAGGTTGCCGCGCCGGATCGAGGACCGGTCGTTGGGCCTGAGCGGTCCGGCCATCGCCAGGTCCCGCGCCCCCGTGTTCCGCAAGTCAGCTTTCACGCACCGATCCTCCCGCCACAGCGAACCCGCCTCAATGTGTTGACTTTCCCCAGGTTAGTTCGAACAATAGCCGAACTAATGTCATCGGGGTCAGCCCAGGCGGAGAGACACATGAACGATCGCTCAGGTCGGAGATCGATGCGGACGGCCGCGCTGGCGGCTGCCCTGGTGGCCGCGCTGGCCGCGTGCTCCTCGGGAGGTTCGGGCGACTCCAAGGAGACTGACGCCAAGGGCCCGGTCAAGCTGGACTTCTGGGGCTGGGCGCCCGGCTACGAGCAGTCGATCGCGCTCTGGAACAAGAGCCACCCCAACGCCCAGGTGAGCTGGAGCAAGACCGCCTCGGGCGCCAAGGGCGGCTACACCAAGATGCTCACCGCGGTGAAGGCCGGGAACGCGCCGTGCCTGGCCATGGTCGGCTACGAGACCATGCCGAGCTTCGCCGCCGCCGGTGCCCTGGAGGACGTCAGCAAGTACACCGGGAACGCCAAGAGCCAGTTCGCCGACTGGACCTGGAACCAGGTCACCATCGGCGGGAAGACCTTCGGCGCCCCGGTCGACGCCGCTCCCATGGCGCTGATGTACCGCAAGGACCTGTTCGCCAAGTACGGCATCACCAAGCCCCCCGCCACCTGGGACGAGTACGCCGCCGACGCCGCCAAGGTGCACCAGGCCGACCCCAGCGTCTACCTCGGCTACTTCGGCAACGACGCTTACAACTACACGGGCCTGGCCTGGCAGGCCGGAGCCAAGTGGTTCGGCACCGCGAACGACCAGTGGCAGCTGTCCATCAACAGCGCCGCCAACCAGAAGGTCGCCTCCTACTGGCAGGACCTGCTGGACAGGAAGCTGCTCAAGCCGTACCCGAGCTTCGACCCCTCGCTCTACACCGCCATGTCCAAGGGCAAGATCCTCTCCGACGTCAACGCGGTCTGGGCGACCCCACTCCTGGCGAGCAGCGTGAAGTCCACCTCCGGCAAGTGGGCGGTCGCGCCGATGCCGGTCTGGGACGCGGCCAACCCGGTGTACGGCAACGACGGCGGCTCGGCCACCGCCGTCCTCAAGGGCTGCGCACACCCCAAGGAGGCCACCGAGTTCGCGCTCTGGATGAGCACCGACCAGGCCAGCCTGGGCAACCTCATCAAGGTCACCGGCATCTACCCGGCGGCGACCGCGGGCCTCGCCAACCCGGCACTGACCACTCCCGACCCGTTCTACGGCGGTCAGAAGATCTTCGAGGTCTTCAAGGACGCGATGGGACACATCGACACCACCTGGCAGTGGGGCCCGACCATGACCCAGACCAGCACCGACCTCGCCGACGGGCTCGGCAAGGCCGGAACGGGCGGGGCCAAGCTCCTCTCGATGCTGACGACCGTGCAGGACAACACCGCCAAGCAGATGCGGCAGCAGGGGCTGAGCGTCGCCGGGGGCACCGGGGGATGACCACCGCCGTCCCCGAGCGGCCGGGCCCCGCGGGCAGGGCCGCCGCCCCGCCCGCGAAGCCGCCGTCCCGCCATCGGCCGCCCCGCCGACCGCGGCACGTCCGCCGACGTGGGCGCACCCCGGTCCTGTTCCTCACCCCGTTCCTGGCGCTGTTCGCCGGGATGTACCTCGCGCCGATCGGTTACACCGTTTACGAGAGCTTCTTCAAGCTGCATCGCTCGGGGCTCGGCCTGTCCGCGCCGACCAAGACGTTCGCCGGGCTCGGCAACTACTCCAACGCGCTCAGCGACCCGGCCTTCCGCGGGTCGCTGTTGCGAGTGCTGTGCATCGGGGTCGTGCAGGTGCCGGTGATGCTCCTGGTCGCGCTCGGGCTGGCCTTGCTGCTGGACGCCCGGGGCACGCTGTTCAAGCGGTTCTTCCGGCTGGCCTTCTTCCTGCCGTACGCCCTGCCCGGCGTCATCGGCGCCATCATGTGGTCCTACCTGGTGGCCCCGGGCCTCAGCCCCATCACGGCCGCGGGTCGCCACCTCGGCCTGCATCTGACGCTGACCTCGGACGCCATGCTCGCGCCGACGATCGGCAACATGCTGACCTGGGGGTGGACCGGCTACAACATGCTGATCATCTACTCCGCGCTCCAGGCCATCCCGGAAGAGCTGAGCGAGGCGGCGGCGATGGACGGCTGCTCGGCCTGGGGGACCGCCTGGCGCATCAAGGTCCCGCTGGTACGCCCCGCACTGGTGATGACCACGGTGTTCTCCATCATCGGCACCGCGCAGCTCTACAACGAGCCCGCCATCCTGCACAACGTCGCCCCCAACCTGAGCAGCACCTACACGCCGATCTTCGCGGCGTACAACCAGATCGACGCGAACAACTTCAACGCCGCGGCGACCGACTCGGTGATCCTCGCCGTGCTGGCCCTCGCGCTCTCCTTCGGCTTCCTGCGCATCGTCCAGCGACGGGGAGGCGCCCTGTGAACACGACCGCCAAAGGCGCGAGAGGCGCGAGCGGCAGCCGCTGGATCGTGCTCGGCGTACTCCTGCTCGCCTCGGTCTACTTCCTCACCCCGGTCTGGTGGCTGCTGGTCTCCTCGACCAAGACCAGCTCAGGCCTGTTCACCGGCAACGGCTTCTGGTTCGGCCGCTTCGCGCTGTTCGACAACCTGCACGAGGTGTTCACCCGCCAGGGCGGCATCTACGCCACCTGGCTGTTCAACAGCGCCCTGTACGCCGTCGGCGGTGCCGCGGTGAGCACGCTGGTCGCCGCGCTCGCCGGGTACGCGCTGGCGAAATACGCCTTCCGCGGCCGGGAGGCGGTCTTCAACCTCGTCCTGGCGGCGGTACTCGTGCCGCCACCGCTGCTGGCCATCCCGCTCTACCTCATGTTCTCGAAGGTCCACCTGGTCAACACCTACTGGGCGGTGCTGCTGCCGAGCATGGTCAGCCCGTTCGGCGTCTACCTGAGCCGCATCTACGCGGCCGCCTCGGTGTCCGACGAGCTCATCGAGGCCGCCCGGATCGACGGGGCCGGCGAGTTCCGCATCTTCGCCACCATCGCGCTGCGGGTGATGTCCCCGGCGCTGGTCACCGTCTTCCTCTTCCAGTTCGTCACGATCTGGACGAACTATCTGCTGCCGGTCCTGATGCTCGCCGACGAGAAGCTCCAGCCGGTCACCGTCGGCGTCGTCGGCTGGCAGTCGCAGCGCGGCATCGGCCCCACGGCCGTGCCCTTCAACATCGTGATCACCGCGGCGGCCGTGTCGGCGGTGCCGCTGGTCGTGCTCTTCCTCGCCCTCCAGCGCTTCTGGCGTTCCGGCCTCACCGCCGGAAGCCTGAAGTGACCGGCGCGCCCGACCTCCCCCTCACAGACAGGAGCTCCCACGTGTCGGCCCGGTACCACCTGCGGTTCCAGATCCATCCCACGTCCGGCGCCGCGGCCGACGCGGCCGAGCTCGCCAAGTTCTGCGCGGCCGCGGGGGTGACCGAGGTCGTGCTGCTGCTGCACGCCGAGGAGTTCTACGCCGGGCACCCGGACGATCCCGAGCGCGAGCTCTGGTTCGAGACGGCACGGACCGCCGCCGGAGTGCTGCGCGAGGCCGGCCTGGAGGTGAGCCTGAACCCCTGGGTGACGACCGGCCATGCCGACAGGGGGCGGGTGGATCGGCTCGGCTTCACGCCGATGGCCGGCCCGGACGGCACGGTCGCCCGCGCCCAGCCGTCCTTCGCCTGCCCGCGCTGGCGGGCCTGGATCACCGGCTACTACGGCCGGTTCGCCGAGCTGGGCCTGCGCGTGCTGTGGCTTGAGGACGACTTCCGCTACCACAACCACGCTCCGCTGGAGTGGGGCGGCGGCTTCGAACAGCCGATGCTCGACCGGGTGGCCGAGCTGGCGGGTGAGCCGATCACACGTGGGGACCTGGTCGCCGCCATCACCCGGCCCGGCCCGCCGCATCCATGGCGCGCGTTGCTGCAGCGGGTCTGGCGGGAGGCGCAGCTGGAGGTCGCCCGGATGGTCACCGCCGAGGTCGAAGCCCGCTCCGGCGGCCGGTCACGGCTCGGGCTGATGAGCTCGCGGCTCGGCGTCGCCTCCGTCGAGGGCCGGGACTGGACGGCGCTCTTCGAAACGCTCGCCATCGACGGCGAGACCCTGCACCGACCCCACTTCACCGCGTATACCGACGTCCCGGGCAGGGAGCTGGCGTTCTCGGTGTGGATGCTCGACCAGCAGCGCGCGCTGCGCCCGAAGTGGACGGCCAGCGAGCCCGAGATCGAGAACTGGCCGCACACCTCCTGGTCGAAGTCGGACACCCAGACCTGGTCGGAGATGGTGACCGCACAACTCGCGGGGTCGGACGCGCTGTTCCTCAACGTACTGCCCATGCAGGCCGGCCGGGCCGAGAAGTTTCCCAGAGTCGGCCGGATGCTGGCGCGCTCCCGGCCAGCGCTCGACTGGGTCGCCGAGCGCTGGCCGCGGGACGGCATGACAGAAGGTGTCGGCCTCCCGTTCCGTCCCGACGCCGCCGCCCGGGTGCACACCTCGCGCGCCGGACACCTCGATGACCTGGCGGCCGACCAGGGGCCGGCCGCGGACTTCTTGCTCCGCTACGGCGTTCCGGTCACCGCCGCGGGCGCGTGGACCGTTCCAGTCCGCGCCCTGTTCGGTCCCGCAGCGTGGTCGTTCGACGACCACGAGGTGCGGACGATGCTGCGCGGCGGGCTGCTGCTGGACGGCACGGCCGCCGCCGTCCTCACCGAGCGCGGGTACGGCGAGCACCTGGGCGTGCACGTGAGCGGGCTCGTCGGCCGCGACGACCACGACGCCGCACACGCCTCGCATCCCGTGCCCGGACCGTACGCCCTGGAGCGCGTCACAGCCGACGGCGCCCTGCTCAGCGTCAACACCCAGCCCGCACTGGCCCGGCTGACCGCAGCCTCCGGCGCCGTCGTCTGGAGCGAGATCCTCACCGCCCGCCGGGAGCCGTGGGGGGCGGGCCGGTGCGGCTACGCCAACGCACTCGGAGGCCGGGTCGCCGTCCTCGCCGCCACGGCGCCGGACACGCTGCCCTACGACGACGACGGCCAACGGCTGCTCCACTCGATGATCCGCTTCCTGGAGGGCGCCCCTACGCTGCCGCTGGTCACCGGCGGCCCGCACCTCATCCCACACCTCACCGTCGTCGATGGCGTACGGCGCCTGGCCATCGCCAACGGCAGCGCCGACCACGCCCGGGTGCACGTCGACCTGCCCGACCAGGTCATGTCGGCCGCTACCCTTCTCGCTCCACTCGCCGAGCCCCAACGTGTCCAAGCCCGTACGGACGACGGCCGGATCACGGTCGACCACGACCTCCCGCACCGAGGCTGGCTCACCTTCGAGTACTGCGCCGCCGTAGCCGAGGACGAGTGACTCGTCCTCGGCTACGTGGCTCAAGGAGGTCAGGAACCGGAGACCGTAAACGCCCGCAGGGTCAGGGTCTGCTCGGCCGCGGTGCGTGATCCACCGACGGGATTGCCGGTGGTGTTGGTCCAGGTCCGGCCAGGGGTCGTTTCAGCGAGTCGCCCGGAATCCGCGGAAAGCCCTAGAGCGAGTCCGCTGTAGCGGTTGATCAGCCGGTACGTCGAGCCGGAGCTGTTGCGGAGGATGAACCACTGCTGCCCGACGCTCGGGCCGCCAGGACCGATCGTGGTGGCGGTCGGCTTGGTGCCCCACGCCCGGGCGGCCGTGGTGTTGGAGTTCACGCCGAGTGCCTTGCCGGTGGCGGCGTTGGTGATCCGATACGAGCCGTCACCCAGACCGGTGAAGACCCAACCCTCCAGCTTGGACCCCGTCGCCGCGCCGATCGAGGTGGTGGCGTCACTGCCTGACACCTGCGCCAGGATCCGCCCGTTTCCACTGCCGATCCGGTAGGTCCTGGTCGGATCCGCGGGCGGCGCCGCCGGGGCGGAGGAGCCGATGGTGACGTCGTGGTATTCGCCGTCCGTGGGGCCGCCACAGAAGTACGCGCAGTACGAGCGGTAGGTCTTGCCGACGATGGTGGAGTTGGTCTTGTTCGCCCCGTCGAGCATCCACCGGTACCAGGAATCGGTCTTGTAGGCGCCGGAGTCCCCGATCAGGTGCCACTTCTGCGTCGACAGGTCGTCGGTGACGTAGTAGCGCTGGGACGTGGGCGCCGACTGGTCGACCACTTCGGGCTCGCCGATGTAGAGGCCCAGATAGGCGTTGTAGGCGATGTTCATCATCAACAGGTCGGCCTTGCGCGGCACGGTGCCCGCCGCGATCTGCTGGTCGACGTTGCCCGTGTTGGCCGGATTGTAGTCGTTGGCCACAGGCGTGTAGCCGGTCGAATTGGACGCGTCGACGGGCAGCATGTTGCTTTCGCGTCCGCCGACACCGGGCTCGGTCCAGGAGCCGTTGAACCACTTTTTCCACGAGCCGGTCGCCATCTTCGACGACATCGGCGCGCGGGCGACGTGGGCCAGCGAGGTGACGCCGCCACCGGCGCCCGGCTTGGGCTGGATGCGTGAGGCGTAGTAGACGTAGAAGTAGCCCGATGCGACGTCGACGAACAGTCGCGGATCACCGTCGCCGTAGTCCCACGTCTGGTTGGGGAACGCCGCCGTGTCGCCTCGCCGGGTGCTGTACGGCGAGGTGATCGCATGGCCGGTGATCTTCCAGACCTTGCCCTGGTTGGTCGACACCGCCACGTCGAGGGCGTCGTAGTGCGAGAACCCGGCCTTTCCCCATGGTTCGGGGGTGAACTCGTTGTGCACCAGGCCGTACCAGTAGCCGGTGTCAGGGTCGACCCACACCCCGACCAGGTCGCAGTAGTTCTTCTGGGAGTAGCCCGAGCCTGATGGCGGGGGAGTCGCCTCGACCCCGGTGGGGCTGTTGTTGCATCGCCAGGTGGTGTCGTTGTTGCGATCGAGGGAGTTCGCCGGATTCACGGCGTTGCTGATGGCGCTCGATCGGGTGGCGTTGTCGAAGTTGGTGCCTGTGAAGAAGTCCCAGTAACGCGGGTCGTTCGCGCCGTACAGCGCAGCGGACTGCTGGAAGTAGAACGTCCCGTCCTTGTCGATGTACGGGCTGGCCGGGGTGTCGGTCGGATACCTGTACTCCACCCGCGGCCCGGTCGAGACGGTGTAGGTGGCGTCCGGCGGTGCGGCTGAGGCGGGAACGGCCGCCGTCACTGTGAACGCGCTGAGCGTCGCAGCGACGGCCGCCGCGAGGGTTCGTCTGAGGCGGGGCATGGGTTCCTTCCTTCAGCAGAAGCGGCGCCTTGGCCTGGGCGCGGCCCTGAGGGTGGGAAGCCGCGCCCAGGTTTCCGGCGTGAACGCGGCCCTAAGGGTGGGGGCGCGCCCAGGTCCATGAAGGGGAGTGGCCTGGAGCGCTCGACATCACCGCCGCACTCACGCCCGGCGCGGGCCGGCTACTCCCTCGTGCTGACGATCTTCGTGCCATCAGCCCTCCCTGGAACGAATTTGTTTAAGTAGAATCCAAACTAATTGCAGAGCCGTCAAGACCCGTCGGGAGGCGGATCCGCGGACGGCCGGCTCCGACCCCGCCCGTCCGACCACCCGTCCGACCGACCGTCCGTGCGACCGCGCGTCGATGCCGACCGCCCCGTCCGGAAGACGCTTTCCGTGGACGATGGTCTGGTCTGATCGGGCAGTCGGCGTGCTCAGAGCAGGTCGTGGAGGCGGTCGGCGAATTCCTCCGGGGTGCTGATCGGGATGCCGAGTCCTTCGGCCTTGGTCTTCTTCGATCCCGCCTTCTGGCCGGCGACCAGGAGCGACGTGCGCGCCGACACCGAGGAGGACGACTTCCCGCCCGCGCGTTCGATCAGCTCGTTCACCTGGTTGCGGGAGAGTTCGGCGAGCGGTCCCGTCATCGCTCCCGTGACGACCACGGTCATGCCCTCCAGCGGCAGCGCGGGCCCCTCGGCTGCTTCCTTCTCGGTGCCGGGCGCGACGGCCCCTGGCTCGGTCATGGTCAGCCCCGCCGCGACCAGCTTGTCGATCAGCGGGGCCAGGTCGGTGAGTTCCGCGACGATGACCGGGGCCTTCTCCGGGCCGATCCCCTCGACCTCCTCGAACGCGGCGGCGTCCGCGGCACGGATGGCGTCCATCGTGGCGAAGTGCCGGGCGATGCGCCGGGACATCGACCGTCCGGTGCCGCGGACGCCCAGCGCGCAGAACACCTTGTTCAGCGGCTTGGACTTGGCGGCCTCGATCGCGGCGAGCAGGTTGGCCGTGCTGGTCTCGCCCATCCGCTCCAGCCCGATCAGTTGCTCGCGCGTCAGGGTGAACAGGTCGGCGAAGTCGGTGACATGTCCCGCGTCAACGAGCTGGTCGACGATCCTCTCGCCGAGGCCCTCGATGTCGAGCTGGTCACGGCCGATGGCATAGCGGATGGAGGCGACGGAGTGGCACGCGCGGCCGCGGACGCAGCGCCACCGCTCCTGCGAGGCGTCGATCGCGTCCCCGCAGCGCGGGCAGACCTCCGGAATCGGGATCGGTGTCTCCTGCCCGGTCCGGAGCTGGACGACGGGGACCTCCACTCGCGGGATCACGTCGCCCGCCCGGTACACCGTCACGCTGTCACCGAGCAGCAGCCCCCGGCGCGCGATGTCGGCGGCATTGTGCAAGGTCGCGTAGGTGATGGTGACGCCGTCGACCTCGACGGGGTCCAGGACGGCGCGCGGCGCGATGATGCCGGTGCGGCCCACGTTCCACTCCACCGCCAGGAGCTTGGTGATCTTCTCGGTGGCGGGCAGCTTGTAGGCGACCGCCCAGCGCGGGGCGCGGGAGGAGAACCCGGCCTCCTGCTGGTCCTGGGCGTTGTCGGCCTTGATGACGATGCCGTCGATGCCGAACTCCAGTCCCGCGCGGGCCTCGGCGATCTGCTCGACCCGCGCCTGGACGGCCTCCAGGGTGTCGGCGGTGATCCCGGCGACCGGCGTGCCCGCAGTCGTCTGCACGCCCCAGCCCACGACCAGGTCCATGATCCGGCTGTGCGCCAGCGTGCGCAGTTGCTCGGCGAGCTCGTCGTCAGTGGCGGCACCGAACCCGGCACCGGACGGCAGGGGGAGCGCTCCGTAGCTGTGGAAGGTCATCTCGACCTGGTAGGCGCGGTCCTGGGCGCGCAGCGATCCGGCGGCGGCGCTACGCGGGTTGGCGAACGGCGTGCCGCCCGCGGCGACACGCGCCTCGGTCGCGGCCGCGAACTGCGCGCCGGTCATCAGGATCTCGCCGCGGACCTCGACGGTGACCGGTGCGTTCAGCTCGCGCGGCAGGCCGAGCACGCTGCCGATGCCGTGCGACACGTCCTCCCCGGCCGTCCCGTCGCCGCGCGTCACCAGCTGGGCCAGCCGCCCGTCCACGTACCGCGCCGAGATCGCCAGGCCGTCCAGCTTCGGCTCCACACTCCACCGCTCGACCGGACGGCCCAGACGCCGCTCCAGACCGGCGGCCCACGCCGCCAGCTCCTCCGCGCCGAACACGTTGTCCAGCGACAGCATCGGCTGGGTGTGCGGAACGTCGCCGACCACCGCGCCGCCGGCGACCTTGCCCGAAGGGGAATCGGGCCGGACCTGGTCGGGGTGGGCGGCCTCGTAGGCGGCGATGCCCCGCACCAGCCGGTCGTAGGCGTCGTCGTCCAACGTGGAGGACCCGTCGCCGTAGTAGGCGGCCGCCGCGTCCAGGGCGGTCTGCACGGCCGCCGTGTAACCGGCCTCGTCGTGGATCTCAGTGAGCGCAGCAGTCATAAGCGTCATCCTTACGGACGGGTACGACGTTTTTGCAGGTCGGAATAGTCGGGGCGGCGCATTGGCCGAGGACGACCAACCCCAGACCCAGGCGTGGACGGTTCGCTGGCCAACCTGGATCGACCGAGCCCGACCAGCGTCGGAGACCATGAAGTGAGCGTCGCGGAGTCGTGGTCGTGACGCGATCACGCCGTCACGGTTTGCGGCGTAGGTGGACACTATCGTTGCGGTAAGCGGCCATAGCGGACCTAACGTCTGCCCATGGATACCGACGTGATCGTCGTTGGGGCCGGTCCTACCGGCCTCATGCTCGCCGCCGAACTCGCCCTCGGCGGCGCGTCCGTGCTGATGGTCGAGGCGCTGCCCGAGCGAAGCGGTCAGTCCAAGGCGCTGGGGGTGCAGCCGCGCACCGCCGAGGTGCTGGAACTGCGCGGCCTGCTGGAGCCGCTGCTGACCGGCGGCGTCCAACGAGTGCCCGGCGGGCACTTCGCCGGAATGCGGTTGGACTTCACCGCCTGGGACACCGCTCATCCCTACATGATCGGCACACCGCAGTCGAAAGTGGAGCGGGTGCTGGAGGGGCGGGTGCGTGAGCTGGGCGTGCGCGTGTTGCGCGGTCAGCCACTGGTGGAGCTGTGGCAGGACGACACGGGGGTGAGCGCGCGTCTGGGGGACGGCGCCGTGCTCCGGGGAGCCTGGCTGGCAGGTTGTGACGGCGGGCGCAGCACCGTACGGACGCTACTGGGGGTGGATTTCCCGGGCCTGGAAGGCCGACAGGCGATGGCAGTGGCCGACATCAGGCTCGCCGGGCAGGTGGGGGCGCGCTGGCGGCTGCCGGAGATGACGCCCTCGCCAGCCGGCCGCGCCTACCTGACGCCGCTGGAGGACGGGGTGCACCGGATCCTGTTCTACGGGCCCGAGCAGCAGGACCTGCCGCGCGAGGCGCCGGTCACCGAGCAGGAGGTCGGCAGGGCGCTGATGCTAGTGCCCGAACCGGAGGCACGCCTGGAGTCGATCGTGTGGGCCTCGCGCTTCAGCGACGCCTCCCGGCAGGTGGAGGACTACCGGCACGGACGGGTGCTGCTGGCCGGCGACGCCGCGCACATCCACTCCCCGATGGGCGGGCAGGGCCTGAACCTGGGCGTCCAGGACTCCTTCAACCTGGGCTGGAAGCTGGCCGCCCAGGTGCGCGGGCACGCGCCCGCGCACCTGCTGGACACCTACAACGCCGAGCGTCACCCCGTCGCGGCCAGGGTGCTGGCCAACACCCGCGCCCAATCGCTGCTCCTGGTGGCCCAGGAGGAGCATCTGGCGCTGCGCGAGATCGTGGCCGGCCTGCTGGCGGTGCCGGAGGCCAACGCGGTGATCGCGGGCATGATCTCCGGGCTGGACATCGGCTACGAGCTGCCCGGCCCGGCGCACCCGCTGCTGGGCCGGCGCCTGCCCGGTGCCGGAACGTTAA
>NZ_JBFAOF010000029.1:0-22300 GCF_040675125.1 Spirillospora sp. NPDC049652
AATAAACAAACCCGTCAAACTTTTTTTTTTTTTTGTTCTTTGTAGTTTTCAGTTTTCTTATACCCACCCCCACCCACTTCGCCCCCGCCGCGCCCACCTCGTCAGGCCGGGCGCGGCGGCGCCCGGTCAGGGCTCGACGGACGAGCGCAGCGTCTCCACGGCCTCCTCGACCGTGGGCCGGAAGGTGAAGAACTTGTCCAGGCCGACGATCTCCAGGACCCGCGTCAGGTCGGCGTTCAGCCCCACGAGGACCAGCGGCGTGCCGCTCGCCTGGGCGCGCTTGTAGGTGGTCACGAGCACGGTGATGCCGGTGGAGTCGCAGTAGGTCAGCTCGGTCAGATCCATGATCACCGGCGTCCCGGCGTCGAAGGGCATCTCCATGATGACCTCGGTGAGGTCGGGCGCGGTGTGGTGGTCGAGCTCACCGCTCACGGCCAGCACGGTGGCCCCCGAGGGATGCGGGCCGGGAACGGCGGTCAGGGTGCGGTCGGTCACCTTTTCTCCTCTGTCGAGCGTGGACCCTGGCCGACGGGACGGGCAGTGCCGGCGAGGCGGTGCCGCCGCCGTTCCCACGGCTCAGGTCGATGAACGGTGCGTGCGCGGTGGGCAGGGCCGGAGACGGGGGGGACCGCGGGAGAGCGGTGGCGGGGCGTCCGGCCTCGGCGCGGGATTCGGGAGTGCGCGGCTCGTTCCGCTGGACGGCGGACGGCCTGGTTCAGGGGGACGGCCCGGTTCCGGGGGACGGCGCGGACGGCCGGATCAGCCGCGCGAGCGGTGTGACCGATCTCTCCGCGGCCGCAATCGGCCGGTGGCGCGGAGAAGCGCGGCCGTGCGCCCTCAGCAGCGGTTTCGACATCGGAAGGCGGGGGACGATCCGTCACCGTCATGGTGTCTCCCGTCCCCTCGATCGACCGCCGCGATGCATGCCAGCCCGGGGTCTGGCTGACTTATCCTACGGAATGCGCCGGCGGGCCCTTGCCGTGCCCTCGGCGCGCCCCCGTTCCGCGCACGGTCATGAGGCCGCGCGGCAGCCTGCCGTCAGGCGGTTCGGGAGCCGGCGGACCGCACGGAACGTCCACGTGAACGAAGGGGTGCTCAGTGACGCATTCGGGGGGCAGTGAACCCTTCGGGCCGCCGGCGAGCGGGGCCGACGTGTTCACCGCGGACGCGAGGATCGGCGGTGACCTGGCCAGGGTGGACTGGACGGCCACGCCGCTCGGAGCGCCCGAGACCTGGCCGCAGAGCCTCCGGACGGCCGTGAGCATCCTGCTGTCGTCGAAGTTCTCGATGTGGATGGCCTGGGGCCCGCAGCTCACCTTCTTCTGCAACGACGCCTACCGGCACGACACCCTCGGGCAGAAGTACCCCTGGGCGCTCGGCCGGCCGGCCCGCGAGGTGTGGGCGGAGATCTGGGACGACATCGGCCCCCGCATCGACACCGTCCTGACCACCGGGCAAGCCACCTGGGACGAGGGGCTGCTGCTGTTCCTGGAGCGCTCCGGCTACACCGAGGAGAGCTACCACACCTTCTCCTACAGCCCGCTGCGCGACGACGCCGGGAACGTGGTCGGCATGCTGTGCGTGGTCATCGAGGAGACCCAGCGCGTCATCGGGGAACGCCGCCTGGCGACCCTGCGCGACCTCGGCTCCGACCCCAGCGTGGTCCGCACCCAGCAGGAGATGCTCGACTTCGCCTCCGAGCAGCTCGACCGCAACCCGCACGACCTGCCGTTCACCTTGACCTACCTGTTCGAGGACGACGGCGGCGCCCGCCTCGCCTCCGCCACCGGCGTCCCGGCCGGACATTCCGCGGCGGCCGAGCACCTGCCGGCGGGCGCCGAGGACCCGTGGCCCGTGGCGGCCCTGGCGCGCGAGGAATCCGCCCTGGTCTCCCTGGACGGCGGCCTGTTCGATGACCTGCCCGCCCGCCTGTGGGACCGGCCTCCCAAGCAGGCGCTCGTGGTGCCCCTGCTGCAGCAGGGCGACGTCCCCTACGGCTTCATGGTGGCGGGCCTCAACCGCTACCGCTCGCTGGACGAGGACTACCGCTCGTTCGTCGAGCTGGTCGCCGGGCACGTGGCCACCGGCATCGCCAGCGCGCGCAGCTACCAGGCCCAGCAGCGCCGGGCCGAGGAGCTGGCCGAGCTGGACCGCGCGAAGACCACCTTCTTCTCCAACGTCAGCCACGAGTTCCGCACCCCGCTCACGCTGATCATGGGTCCGGTGCAGGAGCTGCGGCAGCGGCTCGCCGACGCCGACCCGCGCGTGCGCGAGGAGCTGGACGTCATCCACCGCAACGGGCTGCGGCTGGGCAAGCTGGTCAACACCCTGCTGGACTTCTCCCGCATCGAGGCGGGCCGGGTCCAGGCCCGCTACGAGCCGGTCGACCTCTCCGCGGTCACCGCCGAGCTGGCCAGCGTCTTCCGCTCCGCCATCGACAAGGCCGGGCTGGAGTTCCATGTCGACTGCCCGCCGCTGCCCGAGCCGGTGTACATCGACCGGGCCATGTGGGAGAAGGTGCTGCTCAACCTCCTCAGCAACGCCCTGAAGTTCACCTTCGACGGCTCGGTGCGCGTCACCACCCGCGCCGAGGACGGCGCGGCCGTGGTGGTCGTCGAGGACACCGGGATCGGCGTGGCCGAGGAAGAGATGCCCAGGCTGTTCGAGCGGTTCCACCGCATCGAGAACGCCCGGTCCCGCTCCAACGAGGGCAGCGGCATCGGCCTCGCCCTCGTGAAGGAGCTGGTGGGACTGCACGGTGGGGCCATCACCGCCACGTCCACCGAGGAGGAGGGCACCCGCTTCACCATCCGGCTGCCGTTCGGCTCGGCCCATCTGCCCGCGCACGCCGTCCTGGAGGAAGCGGGCGCGGGCGTGCCGACCACCGCCGCCGACCCGTTCGTCCAGGAGGCGCTGCGCTGGCTGCCGGACGAGCCGGCGTCGTCCGCGCCCGCCGAGGTGAGGGAGGACACGGACCCGGGCGCCGACGCCCTGACGGTCTCGCACGGGCCGTCGGCACGCGTGCTCGTCGCCGACGACAACGCCGACATGCGCGAGTACCTCGCCCGCCTGCTGGCCGGCGCGGGCTACGAGGTCCGGACGGTCGAGGACGGGCGGCAGGCCCTGGACGCCGTCCGGGTCGACCCGCCCGACCTGGTGGTCAGCGACGTCATGATGCCCGGCCTGGACGGTCTCGCCCTGGTGAGCGCGCTCCGCACCGACCCCCGGACGGCGGCGGTGCCGGTGCTGCTGCTGTCGGCCCGGGCGGGGGAGGAGGCGTCCATCGAGGGCCTGCGGGCCGGCGCCGACGACTACCTGGTCAAGCCGTTCGTCGCGGCCGAGCTCCTCGCCCGCGTGCGCGCGAACATCGAGCTGGCGCGGCTGCGCGGCCACCACGCCCGCTGGCGCACCGCGCTGGTCGACTCCCTCCAGGAGGGGTTCTTCGTCTGCGCCGAGGACGGCGCGGTCATCGAGATCAACGCGGCGTTCACCGACATCCTCGGCTACGGCCCCGAGGGCCTGCCCTACCAGGCCGTCCACCCCTGGTGGCCGGACGCCGCCGCCGACCCCGAGGCCCATCGGCTGGTCGCCGACGCCTTCGGCGGGCTGCTCGACCACGACCGGGGCAGCTTCACCGTCCCGGCCGTCCACCGCGACGGGCACCAGGTCTGGATCAGCGCCACCTTCAACCGGGTCCAGGACCCCGACACCGGACGCACCGTGATCGTCGGCACCTTCCGCGACGCGACCTCCGAGCACTACGCCATCCAGCGCGAGAGCGCCCTCGCCGCCCTGGGCACGTGCCTGTCCGAGGCGACCAGCCTGCCCGAGGCCCTGGACGGCGCCCTCGCGGTACTGAAGGACCTCTGGCGGGCCCGCTACGTCGGGGCCGCCGTCTTCGGTCCCGGCGACGAACCCGCCGTGACCGCCACCGACCCCTCTCTCACCTGGAGGACCTTGCCCGCCGAACACCGCTCCTCGCTGGACCGCCTGCGCGGCCAGCCGGAGCTCACCCCCAGCGCCGGCCGCGAAGGGGCCGGCATCCTGTTCGAGCACCCCGACGGCCCGCTCGCCCTGTGGATCGACCTCGGCGAGCGCCGGCCCTTCGGCGACGAGGACCAGCTGCTGCTGTCCCTGCTGGGCGGCCGGCTCGCCCAGGGCCTCGCCCGGGCCCACCAGATCGACCAGCAGCGCGAGACCGCCATCGCCCTCCAGCGCGCCATCCTCGGGCCGTCCCATCTGCCCGAGGGGTTCGCCGTCCGTTACGAGCCCGCCACCCAGCCGCTGGAGGTGGGCGGCGACTGGTACGACACGGTCCCGCTGCCGGACGGCCGGATCGGGATCGTCGTCGGCGACTGCGTCGGCCGCGGCCTCGAAGCGGCCAGCGTCATGGGCCAGCTGCGCAGCGCCTGCCGGGCCCTGCTGCTGCAGGAGGCCAGCCCCGCGCAGACGCTGATGGCCCTGGACCACTTCGCCGCCGGAGTCCCCGGTGCGTCCTGCACCACCGTCTTCTGCGGCGTCCTCGACCCCGAGACCGGGCGGCTGACCTACTCCAGCGCGGGCCACCCGCCCGGCATCCTCGTCGACCCCGAGGGCGTCACCCGCCTCCTGGAGGAGGGACGCGGGCTGCCGCTGGCCGTCCGGCCCGGCAGGACGCGCCCGGAGAGCAGTTGCACCATGCCCGCCCGCTCGACGCTGCTGCTGTACACCGACGGGCTCGTCGAACGCCGCCGCCGTCCGCTCAGCGCCGGCATCGACCAGGCGGGCGAGGCCCTCCAGATCGGCCGGAACACGGCGGTCGACGACCTCGCCACGGCCGTGATGAAGAGGCTCGCCCCCGACGACGGCTACGACGACGACGTCGCCCTGCTGCTGTACCGGCACCCGGCCCCGCTGGAGATGTCCTTCCCCGCCGAGTCGGCGCAGCTCGCCCCCGTCCGCAAGGCCCTGCGCGGCTGGCTCGACCAGTGCGACCTGCCGCCGGGCACCGTCCAGAACATCCTGGTGGCGGCGGGCGAGGCCTGCGCCAACGCCATCGAGCACGGCCACCGCGACGCCCCCGGTGACGCGGTGTACTTCCGCGCCGAGGCCTTCGTCGACGACCTGCGCCTGACGATCGTCGACACCGGCCGCTGGAAGACCCCACGACCCGAACTCAACACCCACCGCGGCCGCGGCATGGGGCTGATGCGCGCCCTGATGAGGCAGGTCACCGTCACCCCCGGCCCGTCCGGCACCACCGTCGACATGCACGCGAGGATCGCCTGATGACCACGCCCCTGACGCTCACGCCTGGCCGAATGCCCGATGGCACGGCTTCGCTGACCGCCGTCGGCGAGATCGACATGAGCAACACCGAAGACCTGGCCGCCGCGCTCTCCCGCACGTCCGGCCCTCTCCTCCTGGACCTCACCGGCGTCGAGTACCTCGACAGCGCGGGCCTGAGCGTGCTCTTCCCGCACGCCGACCGCCTGACCCTGATCGCCGGACCCCTCCTCATGCCCGTCCTGACCATCTCCGGCCTCGCCGAGCTCGCCACCGTCCGCAACTGACCCGATCGCCCGCCGTCCCGCAGCGCGAGGCCGCCACCGCGACCCTTTCCGCTGCGGGACGGACTCTTAATTCCGTTGCGCCGTTTCCGCGACCGCGGCATTCTGATGAACGTCCGCAACGGACGACAAGCTTCGAGAGGAGGACCGGCCATGCTGAAGCTCTATCGACTGCCCAAGCGACTGCCCAAGGCGTCGCTCGCCAGCACCGGCCGGTACCTCGCTTCCTGACTCCGGCCCGCGCGCGGGTGACGCCGAGATTCCACCGAAGAACGCGCGCGGCTCTGGTCCAACAGGTAGAGGCGCCGGCTTCAGGAGCCGGATGATCGGGGTTCGAATCCCCGGAGCCGCACGACGCCCTCGTAGTCCAACAGGTAGAGGCGTCCGGTTGAGGGCCGGGATGGTATGGGTTCGAATCCCATCGAGGGCACGCCAGGGGTGGCGCCGAAGCAGGAGAGTCGGGCCTGCCTGTAAAGCAGGTGCTAACGCTGAGTGGGTTCGAATCCCACCCACCCCACACAGCATGAGTCGACGGAAACGGCCTCTTTCGCGAGCGGGATGGTTTTCCGCGGTTCTCATGCTTGACGCCCCGCCGAGGCGGGGCGTCACAGGTCGGTCGGTCAGCAGCAGTGCTGGGCGTCGGCGGCAGCGGGTGCGGCGGTCGCGGCAGCGATCGCGGCTGTGAAGCCGAGACTCATTGTGGCCGCCACCAAGGCGGCGGCGAGACGACGGCGCATGGAGGTCTCCCTGCCAGGTCGGAGATGCGTCACCGCTCACGCTAAGCCGGACATGTGCCCTGTTCAAGGGCCTGATTCCAACTACCACGCCGTGTGTTCGACCGAGTGGTAATACGTAACACTTACCCGTTCCAACGCGCCCCGGGAATCACACAAGACCCAGAAACCACACGGGCGGCTATCGCTCCTTGACAGCCGCAAGGACGGCGCCGAACCCGTCCCGACTCAGGGCGAGCATCCCGCCCTCGGGGTCCTTGCTGTCCCGCAGCGCCACCCCGCCATGCGCCTCGGCAACCTCCACACAGTTGTCGCCGCTTTCGTTGCTACGCAAAGCCTTGCGCCACGCGGAGCTGGGAACGGAACCGACTTCGACGCAGTTGTCGCCGGCATCGCTGCTGCGGGAGGCCTTACGCCACATCACTTGACTCAGACCCATTGCGGCTACCCCTCCTTGACGGCCGCGAGGACGGCCCCGAACCCTTCCCGGCTCAGAGTGAGCATCCCGCCCTCAGGGGTCTTGCTGTCCCGCAGCGCCACCCCCCTGTGTGTGCCAGCCACCTCCACGCAGTTGGCGCCATCTTCGTTGCTTCGTGAGGCTTTGCGCCAGACCACTTGGCTCAGGTCCATCGTTGATCGCTCACCTTCCTGATGAATGCCCTGGTCTCGCGCACGTTGAACGCCTCACCCTGCAGGCGGGCGAAGGTTTCATTGAGCTTCGCGAGATCCTCGGCATGGGATGATGTTTCCCCACCATATGCCTTGTCCGTATACCCTAGCTCCCTCTGATCAAGTTGGGTGGTAATGGCGAACGAGGCCCGCGCGTTGCGGACATAGATCACCGGCAGCACCTGAAGGGTTATGTTCTCCATGGAACTCAGCTCGCACAGATGGTCAAGCTGGTGCCGCATCGTTGAGGCGTCTCCGACCTCTCTGTAGAGGACGCTCTCCTCCATGACGGCATAGACGGCGGGCGGAGGATCTCGAAAAAGGATCTCCTGTCGCATCATGCGGGACTTGACATTGGTCTCGTCCCGAAGGACGGCCCGTGCGTACGCTTCCGTCTGGAAGAGCCCATAGATCAAGTGCTCGTCATAGGTGCGGAGCATGCTTGCGGTGCTCTCGGCGCGAGGGAAGTTGCCGAAGTATGCGGGATATCGGGCTGCCTTGAACTCCTGGAGAAGATCGTCCCATGCCTGAATGATCTCGCCCCTGGCATGGAGGGCCTCGTCCGTGCGCTCGGCGTAGTCGCGGCGGCAGCGGGTTCGGCCGGTCTCCACGAGCGTGACGTAACTGCGGGAGACGTTGGTGAGTTTGCCCAGCTCTTCCTGGTTGAGGTTCGCGCATAGGCGGAATCGCCTCACGCCCTGACCGAAGTTGAGCAGCACCGGGTCGATCTTGCTCCGAGGCATCCCGTTCACCGTCCCCTGTGAAGCAGTTAACGAATGCGAGTGAGTTGTTGGCGCTCGCTGACTGTCACGGAACGCTACGCCGCCGCATGGCTGGATGAGTGCGCATTCGGCAACTCTGCGTGAGGGAAATCGCGAGGGGCGTACATGAGCAGCGAAAACGATCAGCTTGCGACGGCGGTCGCCGAGATCCTGGTGGCGGCGTGCGGGGAGTCGATCAAGGAGGTGCGGGATTTCGTGGCGGAGTGGTTCGGTGCCCACGAATACGCGTCCGACCTGGTCTATCTCGCGCGGACGGTCGTCACGGAACTCGTCACCAACGCGCTCAAGCACGCCAGTCACGCCGGCGATCCGATCACGGCGCGGGTGCTGCTCTCGGATGCGGGGCCGGTGATCGAGGTGGAGGACGGCTCGGACGTCCAGCCCGTCGTCCAGCCGCTCACCCTGGACGGGACGTCCGGGCGCGGGCTGGCCATGGTCGAGCTGATGACCCTCGCGTGGGGCGTCCGCGCCCGCGGGGGCGGAGGCAAGGTCGTGTTCGCCGTCCTGGACGCCCAGTGACCGGCCGCGTTCTGCTGCTCCACCTCCTCCGCGAAGCCTTCCCGCAGTGGGACGTCTTCGTGGACGACCGGTCGGTCTGGCGCGCGGCGGGTGTCGTCCTCGTCAGCGCCTCGTCCGCCGAGGCCCTCGCCGACGCCCTCGTTCGCGCCGATCCCGAGGCCGCCCGCGGGTGGGTTGCGAGCGGGGCGGGCGCCGTTTGACACCGCCGCCCGGCGGTGCGGTGCCGGGCGGGGGGAGGCGGGTCAGCGGCGGTCGTCGACTTGGGCGGAGACCTTGCCGTAGACGAACTGCTGGGTGCCTCCGATGAAGTCCGTCGGGAATCCGGGCTTGAAGCCGGACACCTCGTTCAGGCGTTGCACGACCTCGGGTTCGAGCGTCACGTCCAGAACGCCGAGGTTGTCGGTCAGCTGTTCGGCCGTCCGAGCTCCGATGATGGGATGCACGGCCGGTGAACTGGCGCGGACCCAGGCCAGCGCCACCTGAGCGCTCGTCGCTCCCAGCTCGTCCGCGACCTCGCCGACCGTCTTGGCCACGGCCAGATCGTGGTCACTGACCTGGCTCGGGTCCAGGCGGGTGCGGGTCGCGGTCCCGCTGTTGTACTTGCCGGACAGGATTCCGTTCGCCAGCGGGCTCCATGCCGCGACGGTCATGCCGAAGCTCTCGGCCATGGGCAGCAGTTCGGTCTCGATGTCGCGCTTCAGCAGGCTGTAGGGGACCTGGAGGCCGGCGAAAGGCGTCCAGCCGCGCCATTCGGCGAGCGTGTTGGCGCGGGCCACGACCCAGGACGGCGCGTCCGAGATGCCGACGTAGAGCACCTTGCCCTCGCGGACGGCGTCGTCCAGCGCGCGCATCGTCTCCTCGACGGGCGTGTTGCGGTCCCAGATGTGCACCCAGTAGACGTCGATGTGGTCGGTGCGCAGGCGGCGCAGGCTGGTCTCGAGGGAGAGGCGCAGGTTCTTGCGGTGGTTGCCCGCCGCGTTGGGGTCGTCGCCGTCGCGGGAGACGGTGTACTTGGTCGCGAGGACGAACCGGTCGCGGCGTTCGGCGAGGAGTTCTCCCAGGTACTCCTCGCTCGCGCCGTTCCGGTAGTTGATGGCGGTGTCCACGAAGTTGCCGCCCGCGTCGGCGTAGGCGTCCAGGACGCGGCGGCTTTCATCAAGGGAAGCGCCGGGGCCGTCCGGGTCGCCGAACGTCATCGCGCCGAGGAACAGTTCGGACACGCGCAGGCCGGTCTGGCCGAAGAGTCGGTATCGCACAGACCAGACGCTAGCCGCGCGAACCGCATTCGGAATGGGCACTGCGGCGACCGAGCGTGGACACGGCGTCGCCGCTCCGCACCGCAGTGTCAGTCGCCGTCGTGCTCGTAGAGCCGCCTGTCCAAGTCGTCCGCCCAATCCTGGGCCCACAGCCTGATCATTTCGATGTCGGCGAAGGACAGACCGTAGGCGGTGAACTCCTGGTCATCACGCCACTGGGCACCGGCCAGCCGGTCACGGAGGTCATGGAGGGAGAAATCCTCCCGAGCGTGCCGCCGGCCGAGGCTTTCGAGTTGGGAGCGAGAGCGACCCGCCGAGGCGGCGTGGATATCGATGAGGTCGCGGGCCACGCCTCGATCGGCCAACGCGCGCATCTTCGTGCCGATGACGTCGTCCAACGCGAGTACCGGGCCGTACTCAGTGGTGACGGGAGTCTGCCAGAACGCCTCTTTGAGGACGTCCACCTCGCATTGGTCGTCTCCCGATGCCGTGGAGACCAGGAGCCGCCCGGACAGGGGATCGACCTCGACTTGGCGGACCCGCCACCCGCGGGCGGTCAATCCGCGGCTGAGCGTCTCGATGATCTCTTTCATCGGGGCGGGGTTCTCTGTGGCGACGTCGAGGTCCTGGCTCAGCCGATGGACGAGGTCGTGTGCCTGGACCGCGTACCCGCCGGTGATGACGAGTGGGTACTGGGCACCTAAGTCCAGGATGTCCGCCAGGATCCGCCGATGCAGATCGGGCAGTCTCATGCGGTCGCGAGAGCGGCGAAACGCGCTTCCCACACGTCCCTGATCGCGCGGCTGACGAGGGTTCTCAAGACGGGCCACTGGGCGAGGAGAAGTTCCTTGTTCAGAAATTCGGCGATATCGTCGCGTCGGCCCTCGGCGAGCACCGTGCAGTACATGCTCATCCGCTGCCTGGGAAGGGAGAGATCGAACTTGGTCAGCCCTGACCAGGCGATCTGGAGCGGCAGTTGGACTTCGCCGTGCGTCGGGCCGGACAGCTCATCCAAGGAGCCGGGCAGACGCGACCGATAGCGCTCGCGGAGGATCGCTCCGCGGGAGGGCTGGACAAGGGACGACGCCATGACTCCATTATCGCTCAGAACGCTCGGCTCAACACCCAGAGTGCCAGAGGTCGTCGTGTCGGGTGCCTGGTTGTCAGGCCAGGAACGCTGAACTACTGTCTGGACATGTGTCTAGGGAAATGGCGACCGAGTCGACCCGGCGGCGGCTGACCTCGCGGCAGGCGGAGACGGTGCGGGGGCTGACCGGGGCCGCGGTGGAAGAGGTCCGGGAGGTCGGGTTCGACGGGCTGACCGTGCGGAACGTCGCGCGGCGCGCGGGGGTGGCGCCGGCGACGGCCTACACGTACTTCGCGTCCAAGAACCACCTGGTCACCGAGGTGTTCTGGCGGCGGCTCAGCGCGTTGCCGGAGGTTCACGGAGCGCCGGGGCGCGCCCGCGTCGTCGAGGTGCTGCGGGAGATCGCGCTGCTGGTGTCGGACGAGCCGGAACTCGCGGCCGCCTGCACCGCGGCGATGCTCGGCACCGACCCGGACGTCCGGGAGCTGCGCCTGAAGATCGGGGTCGCGATCCGGGGGCGGCTGCGGAAGGCGCTCGGCTCGGACGACCAGAAGGTGCTGGGCGCGTTGGAACTTGCTTACTCGGGGGCGCTCGTGCACGCGGGGATGGGTTACACCTCGTACGCGCGCGTGGCCGACCGACTGGAAGAGATGGCGGAGCTGATCCTGCCCGACTCCTAAGTGAGGTGGCGGCTGTGGACCCCTCCTACAGCCCGTACGACTATGCCGTCCACGAAGACCCCTACCCCCTGTACGCGCGCCTGCGGGAAGAAGCGCCGCTCTACCGCAACGAACAGCTCGATTTCTGGGCGCTGTCCCGGCACGCGGACGTCGCCAAGGCGTTCCGTGATTTCGCGACCTACTCCAACCGCAACGGTGTCTCGCTGGAGCCGAGCGCGTGGGGGCCGTCCGCGCACCGGACGATGTCCTTCCTCGCGCTCGACCCGCCCAAGCACACGCGCATGCGCGCGCTCGTCTCCAAGGGGTTCACGCCACGTCGCGTCGACCGGATGAGTTCCGGCATACGACACCTGACCAGGCGTTATCTGGACGAGGCGCTGAGCGGCGGTGAGTGCGACTGGGTGGCCGACTTCGCCGGTCGGCTGCCCATGGACGTGATCTCCCAGATGATCGGCGTCCCCGAGTCCGACCGGGACGAGGTGCGGCGGCTCGCCGACCTGGTCGTCCACCGCGAGGACGGCGTGCACGACGTCCCGCAGGCCGGGATGGAGGCGGCGCTCACGCTCGTCGGCTACTACCAGGACCTCGTCGCGGACAAGCGCCGGCATCCGGGCGACGACCTCACCTCGGCGCTGATCGACGTGGAGACCGACGGCGACCGGCTGGACGACAGGGAGCTCATCGCCTTCCTGTTCCTCATGGTCGTGGCCGGGAGCGAGACGACGACGAAACTCCTCGCCAACGCCCTGTACTGGGGATACCGCAACCCTGACCAGCTGCGGAAACCGTTCGCCGACCTCCGCCGCGTGGACGACTGGGTGGAGGAGACGCTCCGTTACGACACCTCGTCCCAGATGATCGGCCGGACGGTCACGCAGGACGTCGAGCTGCACGGCACGACCGTCCCAGCGGGCGCGCGGATGCTGCTGCTCATCGGCTCGGCCAACCGCGACCCGCGCGTCTTCGTCCGCGCCGACGAGTACGACCTCGACCGCGACACCTCCCAGCTCGTCAGTTTCGGCGGCGGACGGCACTTCTGCCTCGGCGCGAACCTCGCCCGCCTGGAGGCGCGCATCGCCCTCACCGCGCTCCTCCGCCGGATCAGGGGCTTCGAGGTGGACGAGGCGAACGCGCGACGCGTCCACTCGATCAACGTGCGCGGGTTCGCGAGCCTGCCCGTGCGATGGGAGGCGAGGTAGATGCCCAGGTTCGAGCCGCATCCGACGCGGCGGCCGGCGGTGGTGACGGGCGCTTCGTCCGGGATCGGGGAGGCCACGGCGACGGCGCTCGCGATGGCCGGACACCCGGTCGCGCTCGGCGCTCGGCGCGTGGAGAGATGCGAGGATCTGGCCGCGACGATCCGGGCGGGTGGAGGCGAGGCGTTCGCGCATCCGCTGGACGTGGGCGACGGTGACTCGGTCAAGGCGTTCGCCCAGGCGGCGCAGGACGAGCTGGGCGCGATCGAGGTCGTCGTCTCCGGTGCGGGCGATCTCCACGCGCAGCGCCTGGACGAACTCGACTCGGACGAGTTCGCTGCGCAGGTCCAGGTCCATCTCGTCGGCGCGCACCGGCTGGTGTCGGCGTTCGTGCCCGGCATGGTCGCACGCGGGCGCGGTGACGTCGTGTTCATCTCGTCCGACGTCGTCCGTTCACCCCGGACGCGCATGGGCGCGTACGTGGCGGCGAAGAGCGGTGTCGAAGGCATGGCCCGCCAGATGCAGATGGAACTCGAAGGGACGGGCGTGCGCGCGTCGCTCGTCCGGCCGGGGCCGACGGCCACCGGCATGGGGATGAACTGGGATCCCGAGACCACCGGCAAGGTCCTGGACGACTGGGTCAAGTGGGGGCACGCCCGGCACCCCTACTTCCTGCGCCCGTCCGATGTCGCCGCCGCCGTGTCGGCCGTCGTGGGCATGCCGCGCGGCGCGCACCTCTCGCTGGTCGAGGTCCAGCCGGAAGCCCCGCTGGAGGAGAAGTGACCATTCCCGTCGTGTCGGGTGGCCCCGACCACCTGGAAGAACTCCGCCACGACCCGATCGCGTTGATGCGCCGCGTCCGGGACGAATGCGGTGACGTCGGCGAGTTCCGGATCGGCGGACGCCGCGTCGTGCAGCTGACCGGAGCCGAGGCCAACGAGTTCTTCTTCCGCGCCCCGGACGAGGATCTCGACCAGGCCGAGGCGTACCCGTTCATGACGCCGATCTTCGGCACCGGCGTCGTCTTCGACGCGACGCCCGAGCAGCGCCGCGAGGCCCTGCACAACCAGGCGCTCAAGGGCTCCTTCCTCAAGGGTCACGCCGCGACGATCGCCGGGGAGGTCCGCCGGATGGTCGCGGACTGGGCCGACGAGGGCGAGATCGACCTGCTCGACTGGTTCGCCGAGCTGACCATCTACACCTCGTCCGCGTGCCTGATCGGGCGGAAGTTCCGCGAGCAGCTCGACCGCCGGTTCGCCGAGCTGTACCACGACCTGGAGCGCGGCACCGACGCGATCGCCTACGTCGACCCCTACGCGCCGATCGAGAGTTTCCGCAGGCGGGACGAGGCGCGGGCGGCGCTGGTCCGGCTCGTCCAGCAGATCATGGACGGCCGGGATCCGGACCCGCCGCGCGCGGACCGCGACCTGCTCGACGTCCTGCTGTCGATCCGCGAGCCCGACGGGACGCCGAGGTTCAGCGCCGACCAGGTCACCGGCATGTTCATCTCGATGATGTTCGCCGGGCACCACACCTCGTCCGGCACGGCCGCCTGGACGCTGATCGAACTGCTCCGGAACCCCGGCGTCCTGCGGGACGTCACCAAGGAGCTGGACGACCTGTACGCCGACGGCCGGGACGTCGGCTTCCAGGCGCTCCGCGCGATCCCGCGACTGGAGTCGGCGGTGAAGGAGGCCCTCCGGCTGCATCCGCCGCTGATCCTCGTCCTCCGGGTGGCGCAGCGCGAACTCCAGGTCCAGGGCCACACCATCGTCCCGGGCACGATGGTCGGCTGCTCGCTCGCCGTCTCGAACCGCATCCCCGAGGATTTTCCCGACCCCGACGCGTTCCGCCCCGAACGGTATGCCGCGCCGAGGGAGGAGGATCTGCTCAACCGCTGGACGTGGGTCCCGTTCGGCGCGGGACGGCACCGCTGCGTCGGCGCGAACTTCGCGTTGATCCAGCTCAAGGCCATCTTCTCCGTCCTCCTGCGGGACTGGGAGTTCGAGCTCGCGCAGCCGCCCGGGACGTACCGGAACGACCACTCGAAGATGGTCGTCCAGCTCGCGCGGCCGTGCGTCGTCCGCTACCGGAGGCGGCGATGAGGATCGAAGCCGACCTCGACCTCTGCCAGGGGCACGCGATGTGCGAACTGGAAGCGCCGGACGTCTTCGCGGTGCCGAGGAAGGGCAAGGTCCGCGTCCTCGACCCCGAACCGGACGACGGGCTTCGCGACGAGGTGGCGGCCGCCGTCCGGTACTGCCCGACCCAAGCCCTGCGGATGGAGACGTGATGCCCGAGATGCCCAGCACGTCCGCGTTCCCCCGAGCCGAACTGGACGCGATGGTCGAGCACTGGCTGGAGGCCAACCGGCGCTGCGAGGCGGCCGGCGACTGGCGTCCGCTCGCCGACCTCTACACCGAGGACGCCACCTACGGCTGGAACGTCGGCCCGGGCCAGGACTTCATGGCCGTCGGACGCGCCGAGATCCGCGACATCGCACTCGGCGCCGAGATGGGCGGGCTCGACGGCTGGTCCTATCCCTACCAGGCGATTCTCGTGGACGAGCGGCGCGGTGAGGTCGTCGGGTTCTGGAAGCAGGTCGCCGACGCCGAGCGCCCCGACGGCACGCCGTACGAGGTCGCCGGGATCGGCGGAAGCTGGTTCCGCTACGCCGGTGACATGCGCTGGTCCTGGCAGCGCGACTGGTTCGACCTCGGCAACGTCACGGCGGTGTTCGTGGAGATGATGAAGGCGGGAGCCCTGTCGGACGGCATGAGACGCCGTCTCGACAGGGCCGCCGCCCGGGAACCGGTGCCCGGGTACTACCCGCGCGGTGAGGCTCCCGTTCCGATGTGGTGAATGATCCGTCCCTGGTCGAGGACGAGCCGTGATCCGGTGAAGCGTGACCGCATCCGCCGGTCGTGCGTGACGGTCACGAGCGCGCCCGCGTACCCGGCCAGCGCGGCCTCCAGTTCCTCGACCAGCACGGGGGACAGGTGGTTGGTCGGCTCGTCGAGCAGCAGCAGCAGGTCGGCGGGGTCGGCGACGAGCCGGGCCAGCTCGATCCGGCGGCGCTGCCCGTATGACAGCTCGCCGACCCGGCGGCCCAGGTCGGACGGCTCGAACAGGCCGAGCGACAGCAGGGTGTCGGCATGCCCGTCCAGATCGCCGGGCCGGCCGTGCGCGAACGCGCGGAGCACGCTCATCGCGCGCGGCCAGGGGACCTCGTCCTGCCGGAGGTGCCCGATCCGCTTCGGCCGGACGACCGTGCCGTCGTCCGGCTCCAGTTCACCGGCGATGACCTTGAGCAGTGTGGACTTGCCCGCGCCGTTCGGGCCGGTGACGAGCAGCCGCTCGCCCGGCCCGATCCGCAGGAACGGCACGTCGAGCCGGTCGCCGACCCGCACACCGTCCAGGGCGACGACCGTCCCGTCACTCGACCGCGCCGCGGCGTCTTCCGCGGCCCGCACGTCGGCAGTGAACGACAGCGGCTCGGGCGGCGGCGCGACCGGATTCGCTGTCAGCCGCTCGACACGCTCCTTGGCGATGCGGATGCGGCTCATCGCGCCGTGCGCCCGCCCGCGCGCACGGAAGGGCCCGCCGCCGAACCCGGCCTTCTCCATCTTGCGGGGGATCGCGTCCAGGCGCGCCGCGTTGGAGGCGACCAGGCCGCTGTTGCGCCCGACCTCGTGCCTCCACTCCTCGTACTCGCGCAGGCGGCGGGCCCGTTCGGCCTCCTTGGCGGCCAGGTAGCCGGCGTACCCGTTGCCGTACCGGACGACCCTCCCCGCCTCGACCTCCAGGACGGTCGTGGTCAGCCGGTCGAGGAACACCCGGTCGTGGGTGACCGCGACGACCGTCCCGCGATGCGCGCGCAGGTGCTCTTCGAGCCAGCCGACGGCCTGGTCGTCCAGGTCGTTGGTCGGCTCGTCCAGCAGGAGCAGTTCGG
The DNA here is from genome assembly GCF_040675125.1 of Spirillospora sp. NPDC049652. NCBI lineage: Bacteria > Bacillati > Actinomycetota > Actinomycetes > Streptosporangiales > Thermomonosporaceae > Spirillospora > Spirillospora sp. NPDC049652. The sequence continues at coordinate 16,425 of NZ_JBFAOF010000029.1, forward strand.
GCGAGGCGGCGAGGACGCCGGCGAGAGCGAGCCGCGAGCGCTCGCCGCCGGACAGCGTGCCGAGCGGACGCGCGCGGTCGAGACCGGGCAGGCCGAGGTGGTGCAGCGCGACGTCCAGGCGGACCTCGGCGTCGTAACCGCCGCGCTCCTCGAACCGTTCCTGCAGGTCGCCGTAGAGGCCGAGCAGGGACGGGTCGTCCGCGAGCCGTTCCTCGACGGCCCGCATCCGGGCTTCGAGCGCGCGCAGATCGGCCAGCGCGAGGTCGACCGCCGCCTGGACGGTCTCGTGCGCGGGCATCGCGAGCGTCTGCGGCAGGTAGCCGACACCGCCGTCCGCGATGACGGTCAGCTCGCCGTTGTCGGCGTGCTCACGTCCGGCGAGCAGCCGGAGCAGGGTGGACTTGCCGGTTCCGTTGTCGCCGATGACGCCGACCTTCTCGCCGGGCTTCACGGTCAGCTCGACGTCGCTCAGGACGACACGGTCGGCGTAGCGCTTGGTGACATGACGAAGGGTGAGTTGCGCGGTGCGCAAGAAGAACTCCAGTGGGTGCTCTGATCGACAGGGACGCGTCGGCACACGTTCCGCGGCGGAGCTCAGGCGCTCAACGCGGCGGTCACGTGTCGATCAGAGAAAAATCAGCGAACCCACGCCCCGGACGTTACGTCAACTCCGCGATCAAGGCAAGGGGATTGTCCCGCACTAGATCTGGTTTTCGGGCTTGGCCGGAATCGTGGCGCTGACGGCCTGCCCGATCTCGATCAGGGTGTCGCCGGGCGGCGCGTACTTCGGCGGGATCGTCACCTCGACGTACGCCTGGCGTCCGAGCACCGTCCAGGTGATCGGCCGGTCGTGCGGATAGCCGTGCCACTTCAGCCCGTTGACCTCCATGAGCTGCTCGTCCATCCGGTAGGTGGACGGCAGCGGCACCCCGCAGCGCAGCGCGATCGCCGGATCGCCCCACGCGGCGGTCAGCGGGGAGTCGGGCGTGGTGTCGCGGCGCTTCAGGCCGCGTAGTTTGGCGGGCAGCCGCAGCCCCTCGCACAGCTTGAGCGTCGCCGCGTCCGGCTTCGGCGCGGGCACCGACACCGCGCCCGCGCCGCAGGCGGCGAACAGCGGAGTCAGGGCCAGCAGCGAGAGCCCGGCCGCACCCCTGCGCACGACCGCCCTGAACCCGCCGAACACGGACTGCCGGAACGCGGAAGCACCGGACACGGACGCCTCGGGCACGGACGCGCGAGACACGGACGCGCGAGTCGCGGAGGGGGCGGACACGGCCGGCCCGTGCGCGGCCGTTCTAGATGTGGACGATCGGGCAGGTGAGCGTTCGCGTGATGCCCTCGACACCCTGGATCTGGGCGACGACGAGCTTGCCGAGCTCGTCGACATTGCGCGCCTCCGCTCGAACGATCACGTCGTAGGGACCCGTGACGTCCTCCGCCAGGGTCACGCCGGTGACGCCGCGGATCTGACCTGCCACGTCCGCGGCCTTGCCCACTTCGGTCTGGATGAGGATGTAGGCCTGCACCATCACGTCCTCCCCGGGCGGAGATTCAACGTCGGACGGTCACCGTATCGTGTTACGCGCCGGCACGGGCGACCGGGGGCCGCAGAGCGGATAAACGGGGGAGAACGGGAGAAACGTGGAGAGCATCGGCGACCTCGGCGAGTTCGGGCTGATTCGCAGGGTGACCGGACGGCCCCTCGGCCCTGACGTGCTGCTCGGCCCGGGTGACGACGCCGCCGTGGTGGCCGCGCCGGACGGCCGGGTCGTCGCCACCACCGACGTCCTCGTCGAAGGCCGCCATTTCCGGATCGACTGGTCGTCCCCTTATGACATCGGCCGAAAGGCCGCCGCGCAGAACCTCGCCGACGTCGTCGCGATGGGCGCCCGGCCGACGGCGCTGCTCGTCGGGTTCGGCGCGCCGGGCGGCACGTCGGCGGAGTGGGCGCAGCGGCTCACCGACGGCATCGTGGACGAGGCGGCGCTGGTCGGCGCGTCCGTCGCGGGCGGCGACACGGTCGGCTCGCCCACCATCACGATCGCGGTGACCGCGCTCGGCGACCTCGGCGGCGCGCCGCCCGTCACCCGCTCCGGCGCGCGCCCGGGCGACGTGGTCGCGGTGCGGGGCCGGCTCGGCTGGGCGGCGTCCGGGCTGCACCTGCTGGAGCACGGCCTCGACGGCCCGGCCGAGCTGATCGCCGCCCACCGCCGTCCGCAGCCGCCGTACGCGGCGGGGGAGGAGGCGCGGTCGCTGGGAGTGACCGCGATGCTGGACGTCAGCGACGGTCTCCTGCAAGACCTCGGGCACATCGCCGAACGGTCGGGCGTCGCGATCGACGTGACGGCCGCCGCCGTTCCCTTGCCGCCCCGGCTCGCCGCGTCCGACGTGGCAAGCGGGATCGGCGTGTCCGGCGGGAAGGAGCAGGATGGCGCATCCCGTGGCGAATCGCCGTCAGTGCATCGAGAAGGTAAAACCTCGCCCGAAACGGCGGCGGACGATGTCCCGATGCCGGATCCTCTCCACTTGGCCCTCACGGGCGGAGAGGACCATGCGTTCGCCGCGACCTTCCCCGCCGGCGCCGAGCTTCCCACGACCTGGACGGTCGTCGGAAGGGTCTCCGAGGGGGCCGGAGTGACCGTCGACGGGAGCGTTCCAAACGTCCGGGGATGGGACCATTTCCGGGGTTAAGCCCAGGTTAAGGGGGGTCAACGCCCGCCGTGGCGTTTACTCGTCCGGTAGGCATGCTTGGTGAGGGTTTGGTATACATCCTGTGATCGAAGAGGGATGGGATGGGACGACACACCAGACTCGAGGCGCCCGACGACCAGGCTCCGCCGCCACCGGCCGGGCCCTCTTCGGGCCCTCGGTGGAAGCAACTGGTCGACCACGTGCCGTTCCCGTTGATGCCGCTCGTCGCGCTCATGCTCGCGGTCGGCGTCATGGTGCTCGCCTACAGCACGCGGCAGATCTCGCTGAACTTCAACAAGTCGCCCCAGGCGGCCACCCCGCAGGACGCGAACGGGCCGAGCGACGGCACCATGTCGCAGCGCTCGCCCGGCGAGCGCGCCAGCCGCGGCGCCGGCCGCTCCGAGCTCACCGTCGCGTTCCGCGTCGCCTCCCGCACCTCCGGCGGCTTCCGCGGCATCGTCACGATCAGTAACCACGGCTCGAAGACCGTCCCGAAGTGGGCGCTCGCGTTCCGCGTCCCCGGCGGCACCGTCCGCGCGGTCAGCGGCGCGGCCGTCGTCAAGACCGGCCACGTCGTGCACGTCCGCAGCCGCTCCGGCCAGGCCCTCCCGCCCGGGGCGTCGCTGCGCATCACCTACACGTCCGTGGGGCCGGTCGCCGCGCCCGTCGACTGCGTCCTCAACCGCGAGGTCTGCGTCCGCGGCTGACCCCGCCGTCCGCCCGGAGCGCACCCGTCCGTGCCCGGGATCACGTGGCGCGCCGATTGCCTAGAGTGGGCGGTATGACGTCCCACCAGCCAGGTCAGGCCCCTCCGCTCGTCCTCACCGTCGCCGGCTCCGACTCCGGCGGCGGCGCGGGGATCCAGGCCGACCTGAAGACCATGCTCGCCAACGGCGTCCACGGCATGAGCGTCATCGCCGCCGTGACCGCGCAGAACTCCCTGGGCGTCCAGGGCTACTGGGAGCTGCCCCCCGAAGCCGTCCGCGCCCAGCTCGACTCGGTCCTGTCCGACATCGGCGTGGACGCGGTGAAGACCGGCATGCTCGCGTCGAGGCCGCTGGTAGAGCTGGTCGCGGAGATGCTCGCCGAGGTGTCCGCGCCGGTCGTGGTCGACCCGGTCGGGGTGTCCAAGCACGGCGATTCGCTCCTGGCCGGGGACGCCGTCGACGCCGTCCGGACGCGGCTGCTGCCGGTCGCCACGATCGTCACCCCCAACCTCTTCGAGGTCGAGCAGCTCACCGGCGTCAAGGTCGTGGACGAGCCGGGCATGCGGGCGGCCGCCGAGGCAGTCAAGGAGCTGGGCCCGCGCTGGGTCCTGGTGAAGGGCGGCCACCTGCCCGGTGAGCCCGCCGACCTGCTGTTCGACGGCGCCGAGGAGTACCGCTTCACCGCCGAGCGCCACGACAACCGGCACACCCACGGCACCGGCTGCACGCTCGCGTCCGCGATCGCCTCGAACCTGGCCAAGGGCGAGCCGGTCCCGGAGGCCGTCGAGAAGGCCAAGCGCTATGTGACCGGCGCCATCGCCGCCGGCTTCCCCCTGGGCACGGGCATCGGCCCGGTCGACCACGGCTGGAACCTGCACCACGCCTGAACCCGACGCCGCCCCCGGAGCACGGTCGGGCTCCGGGGGCGGCGTCGAGGACGTCAGGGCAAAACAGAAACCGGCCGGAGGGCGAACCCCTCGACCGGTCTCCGAAGTCTGGAAAGGATCAGACGGTCGGCTTGACGACCTTGCCCGCCTTGATGCAGGAGGTGCAGGCGTTGATCCGCTTCGTGCTGCCGTTCACGACGGCGCGCACGCGCTGGATGTTGGGGTTCCAGCGGCGCGGGGTGCGGCGGTGCGAGTGGGAGACGCGCATGCCGAAACCGGGTCCCTTGCCGCAGACGTCGCAGACGGAAGCCACGGGAAACTCCAAGTTGGGTGTCGATGCTCTGGACCGGACCGCCTCTGATCGGTGAGACTCACCGGAGGCGCATCCTGACAAGCGCCCCGGGACGAGGCGCACGAATCAGAGTAGCCCAGGGATCGCCCCATAGGCGAATCGGCCTGCGGGTTCGGTCCGTCCGCCGGTGTTCCCAAGGACGCCGCCGCCGCGATAGACCGGTGCTTTCCGGAAAGCGGAACGGCCGACGGGAGCGGGTGTGGGCGAGGTCCTCGACGGCGCGGCGGTACGGCGGTGGTGCGGGCTGGCGGCCGAGGCGCTGGGCCGCACCCGCGCGGAGATCGACGCGCTCAACGTGTTCCCCGTCCCGGACGGCGACACCGGCACGAACCTGCACCTGACCGTCCTGTCCGCCGCCGACGCCGTCCACGAGCTCCCCGAGGACGCCGGGGCGCCCGAGGTGTGGGGGACGCTCGCGCGCGGCGCGCTGCTCGGGGCGCGCGGCAACTCCGGGGTGATCCTCAGCCAGTTCCTGCGCGGCATGGCCGAGATCCTGGGCGGCCGGGGCGCGCCTCCGCCGGACGGCCGGATCCTCGGCGAGGCGCTCGGTTACGCGGCCCTGCGGGCCAGGCACGCCGTCGAGCACCCCGTCGAGGGGACGATCCTGAGCGTCCTGGACGAGGCGTCCGCCGGGACCGGGGACGAGCCGACGCTGGCCGGGGCGGCGCGGGCCGCGGCGGCCGGTGCGCGCCGGGCGCTGCGGGCCACGACCGGACGGCTCGACGCGCTGGCCAGCAGCGGCGTCGTGGACGCGGGCGGGGCGGGTCTGTGCGTGGTCCTCGACGCCCTCGCCGCCGTGATCACCGACGAGTACCCCGAGCACTACGAGATCCCGCCGCGCATCCCGCCCGCTCCTGGGTCGGCCCACCGGGCGGCACGGCCGGACGCCGCCCCGCCCGGGCCCGGATACGAGGTCATGTACCTCCTGGACGCCCCCGACGACGGCATCGACCTCCTGCGGAGCACCCTGGACGGCCTGGGCGACTCGCTCGTGGTCGTCGGCGGTGACGGCCTGTGGAATGTCCATGTCCACGTGGACGACGCCGGGGCCGCGATCGAGGCGGGGCTGGCGGCGGGCCGTCCGCACCGGATCCGCGTCACCTACCTCGCCGCCGCCGATGGCGGCGGCCCGCATCCGCCCTGCGTCGGGCGGGCCGTGGTCGCCGTCACTGCCGCCGAGGGCCTGGCCGAGCTGTTCGAGGCGGGCGGCGCGCGGGTGGTGCGGCGCGCGCCCGGGGC